>CAXBJE010000346.1:0-4099 GCA_963975525.1 uncultured Owenweeksia sp.
AGTATCTGTAAAAGCCAAAACCCCCACATTTGGCTACAGTATAGACTATTTCCCAATCCTATCCAGCCCTTAGTTGTTGCACTTTTTTAGCACTTATGTTCGCTTCTACGCCAACTATCTCCTTTCTAATATAATTAATGATGGCAGCTATCTCTTCATTAGTAAGGTAAGCCATGGGTGGCATTTCCTTATCGTATGTTTTGCCATTTACAATAATTTCACCTTTTAAGCCATTTAAAATGTTGCCCACAATTTTTTCATCCCTACCTACCCATGTTGTATCTGTAAGCGGAGGATACATCTTCAAAAAGCCCTTCCCCATCTTCATGTGGCAACTTTGACAATGCTCCTCATAAAGTTCCTTTCCGTTTTTGGAATTTTGTTGACCACTAAAACCTACAATCAAAGTCAAACAAATTGCAAATAGTGTAACTGAAAAATATCTTTGCCTCATACGTTTAGCTTAAATATTAGCGGAAATTAACTCTATAAAGTAAATAACACCCCTTTTAACGAATCTTTAAATTTAGCAGGGAACGATTTTTTTTATTTTAGCCGCCTATTTCCGATACGTGAGCAATTTACCAGATAAATTTACAAAGCGCAGACTGCGGTCGGCCTACCTTTCAGTGATAATTAGCATCTCTCTTGTGCTTTTTGTGTTAGGTATTTTTGGGTTATTAATCATTAATGCCGCGGTAATAGCAAAGGAGGTGAAAGAAAACTTTGCCATAACGGTGTTGCTAAACAATGACGCCTCAGAAGTAGAAGTTCGACAATTTCAAAAAAGTCTTGAGCTATCTCCCTATGTAAAAAGCACAGAGTACATCTCTAAAGAAGAGGCTGCCGAGGAATTAAAGGAAGACCTTGACGAAGAGTTTGTGGATTTCCTTGGGTATAACCCGCTGCTTAATGGAATTGATATTCGCCTAAACGCGGATTATGTAAATGAAGAACAGCTTGCTGCCTTAGAAAAGGAGTACTCAGAAAATAAGTTTGTGAGCGAGGTAGTATATGACAAGCCTCTCATCCAAATGATGAACGAGAATATAGAAAGGATCGGTTTATTTCTTTTGTTGGGAGGAGTACTATTGGCCTTGATTGCCATCGCCCTTATAAACAGCTCCATTCGCCTTTCCATTTACTCACGTAGGTTTTTAATTAAAACCATGCAGCTTGTAGGGGCAACAAAAGCCTTTATCAGGATGCCATTTATTTGGAGGAGTGTTAAACATGGTATTTATGGCGCCATCATAGCGTGCTCATTACTTGGGATTTTGCTGTATTACCTTTCAATTAAGGTACCTGAATTTGGTGAACTACAGAGCATCTTGAAATTAAGTGTTTTATTTGCAGCGATTTTTATGGGAGGTCTGTTGATTTCTATGAGCTGCACGTTTTTCGCGTTGCGGAAATATTTAAAGTTAACAACAGATCAATTATACTTTTGATTATGGAAAAGCAAACATTTGTGTTTGAAAGAAAAAACTATGTGCTACTTATCGCAGGCATAGTGCTTATGATATTCGGCTACATCCTTATGATTGGTGGAGGAAGTGAAGATCCCAATGTATTTAATCCAGAGATTTTCTCAGCCCAACGCATCATAATCGCGCCTATATTTATTATAGCGGGACTCGTGTTAGAAGTGTTTGCCATCATGTTGAAAGGAAAGCCAAGTAATGGGTAGATTAGAGTCACTATTTCTTGGAATAATCCAAGGTTTAACAGAATTTTTACCTGTAAGTAGTAGCGGTCACTTAGAGATGGCCAAGGCTATTTTTGGAGATGAAAGTCTTCCTGAAGAAAGTCTGCTCTTTACGGTAGTTGTACACTTTGCCACAGCCATGGCCACAATCATTGTATTTCGTCATGATGTTGCTCATATTGTTTCTGGCTTGTTTAAGTTTAAGCAAAATGAGCACTTTAGGTTTAGCATGAGTATCGTGCTATCCATGATTCCCGCGGCATTGGTCGGACTCTTTTTTGAAGATTTCATTGAATCCCTTTTTGACGGCCAAATTCTACTTGTAGGGAGCATGCTCCTTATTACTGGAGTACTTTTGATTTTTGCCAATAATGCCAAATCCGGTAATAAAGGCATCAACTACTTTAGGGCAATTATTATTGGTATTTCACAGGCTATAGCCATCCTGCCCGGTATTAGCCGAAGCGGAGCTACCATATCCACCAGTATTTTATTAGGAATGGATAAAGAAAGGGCTGCCAGGTTCTCCTTCCTGATGGTGGTACCATTGATTTTTGGGAAAATTGCAAAAGACATACTTGACGGGGCCTTTGACGTTACCTACATCCAACCAATGCACCTGATGCTTGGGTTTGGTGGAGCGTTTATTACAGGTCTTTGGGCTTGTGCATGGATGATTGATATTGTAAAAAGAGCAAACCTTAATTTCTTTGCACTTTATTGTTTTGTAGTGGGCGCCTTAGCCATCCTATCAACCTTTGCTTTTGAGTACAACCTTAAAGTCGGCTAAATACTTTCTTGACGGGCAACTTCTTTTAATAGACAAACCCCTTGAGTGGACTTCCTTTGATGCTGTAAACAAAATTCGTTACGCCATTAGGAAGGAGTTTAGTATCAAAAAAATAAAGGTTGGCCATGCCGGAACGCTGGATCCACTTGCCACTGGCCTACTAATTATCTGCACCGGAAAGTTTACCAAACAGATTAATGATTTTATGGGAATGCCCAAAGAATATACGGGCGTTATAAAGCTTGGAGCCACTACTCCCAGTTATGATTTGGAAACTGAAGTAGATGCTCAATTCCCGGTCGCTCACATTACCGATGAACTTATTGAACAGGCCCGCCAAAAGTTTTTGGGAGAAATCGATCAGATTCCACCTGTTTTTTCGGCAATAAAAAAAGATGGGCAAAAGGCCTATGAGGCCGCCCGAGCCGGTGAATCCATTGAAATGAAGAGCCGGAGAATTACCATTGAAAATCTTGAACTAGAAAGGCTAAACGAAACCGACCTGGCTTTTAAAGTAAATTGTAGTAAAGGCACCTATATCCGCAGCCTGGCCTTTGATATTGGCAGAGCCCTAAACTCAGGTGCTCACCTCACTCAACTGCGCAGAACAAAAATCGGGGAATACGATGTGGAAAATGCAATTGGCGTTGAAGAGTTTGTAAACTCCATTTCAAGCAGCGAGGCCTAATCCATATACTTACTATCCCACAGGGCAGAATTAAAATTTTTAACTCTGCTAAAGCCATAAAGTACGGTAAGGGCTGAAAAGGCTATAAACAGGTAAAAGAAAAAGATTACCCTGATTGCCCCTGAACTTTGATCATAGGGTCCCATATAAACTGAATCTGGTATGGCCAATACAATGACCAAGGTGAAAAGGGCAACGGTTCCTATTAACGACTTAAAATTGCGAAACGGTAAAACCACCCACTTTCTATATGGGCTCAAATCATTACCCCATTTATGGATCAGATAAAATCTATTATTCCCTAAAGGGATAAATAATAACGGGTCGCTATCTTTTTTCTGAAGGTTGAACATAGGTGCTGGAGCCAAAATTTTAAAAGCACTTAATTCCTCATTATGCCTTCGTTGTAACTCCTTTATTTTAGAAATGGCCTCATAGGGAATCTCTCCTTTAAAGTGCTTTCCATCCAAAAATCTCAATCTATAATTGGTGCAAAGGCGTTTAATTTCACTTAGGTGAAATATCTTATCACCTTCCAGATTTTCCAATTTCAGATTGCTTATCCTTTGGTCAGTTCCAAAAATGCGTGTAATGATTTCACTATCCAGATGATCATCATCACGCAACATTTTCAGGAAGGTCTGTAAAACCATTTCCTCAGATATACTCTCACTTTTGAGCCTCTCAGCTTGCAAGGCCTCCTCTAAATTTACCCTTCCCCACTTCATTACAGTTCATTTTTTACCAGATATACCTAAAGTAATAATAATGTGTGAAATTTGCCGCCTCATTAATTCGTTTCTGTTTAGATGAACATAGAGGATTTAAGAGTGTATTGCCTCAATAAACCCGGAGTTACGGAAGGTTTCCCTTTTGGTGAAACCACATTGGTGTTTAAGGTAATGGACAAAAT
>CAXBJE010000347.1:0-4090 GCA_963975525.1 uncultured Owenweeksia sp.
AATAACCAGAATGCCTTTGGTGTGGATTATAACAAATCTACCCAGGAGGTAGAGACCACTTATCAGCTGGGTATTTTGCCAATGGTACTTTATCGTGTAACATTTTAATGACCTTATGATGTTGTATAGTTTCACATTCTTTAAGGTAAAGGCATGGTGGCTTGTTCCACTGTTTCAGTGGCACGGTATGTTATCTACATTTCAATATAAAAAGGCCCGGGGCTTGGTTAATGTTAAAATCTGGAACAAAAAAGGGCGCGTATTTTATGTTTTATCGTGCTGGCAAACCAAGGAGGATATGCTGGCCTACAGAAACCGCGGAGCGCATTTAAATGCCATGAAGGCTACCCGAAAACTAGGTAAGGCCGATTCGGTAAGTTTTTTTTCCTACTCCGAGCCCGAATTTGAATATTGTAAATCCTTACTTCATTCTGCAAGTGGTGCAATAAATCAGTTAATTTGCTAGGATGAGAAATTTTACAAAGTGGGATGTTTTAGCGGTGCTTGTAATAGCAATGGTACCAAGCCTTATAGAGTGGACCCGTCATTTGTTGCTTGATGTTCCTGTAGAAGGAGATGCTCAACCGTATGTTTATTTCTGCATGGGTATTCTCTATTCCCTAATGGTAACCTCCAGCCTGTATTTTGGATGCCTTTCAATAATGCACTATCTGAACAAGAAACTGCCCTGGGGAGTAAAGGTAGCCAGGAGGCTGATAGTAGAAGTGGTTTTGATGATCTCTTACGCCACTGTGGCTCAGGTCTTAATTTTATTGCTGTTTAGTCTGTTTTCCATTTATGATCACCTAGAACTCGATTTCAGGTTTTATGTGGAAAACGTTTTTTTCGGTAACACCATTACCATTATTGTAATAGCGCTGGTAGAGGGCGTTTACTTTTTCAGGAGATGGAAGGAAAGCCTGTTGCTGGCCGAAAAAATGAAAAGTGAAAATATGGCCAGCCAGCTCAACTCACTCAAAGCCCAACTAGACCCACATTTCCTTTTTAACAGTCTTAACGTGCTTTCATCCCTTATAAAAAAGGATACCGAGAAGGCCGAGTCTTTTATTGAAGATTTTGCCAAGGTGTATCGCTATGTATTGGAGGTAAAGGATGAAATGGTGGTGATGCTCAATCAGGAGCTCAAGTTTTTAGAATCCTATGCAAGTCTCCAAAGAATTAGGTTTGGTGATGGCCTGATGTTAAGTGTTCAGTTGAATCCCAGGCCTATGATTTTGTTTTTGCCACCGCTAAGCTTACAGGAGTTGCTAACCAATGCCATTAAGCACAACGAAGTTTCTAAAGAAAGACCGCTTAAAATTGAAATATTCAATCAGGGGGATACTTTGGTGGTTAGAAATAACTTACAACGCAGGGATGAGAAAGTTGACTCTGTACGCGTTGGTTTGGAGAATATCCAGAAACGCTACTCACTGCTAAGCGATAAAGTACCTACGTTTGAAGTAACAGAGGGGCACTTTGTTGCAAAAATTCCTCTGTTGGAAACTGAGAATTAATGACTACGAGGTATGTAATCATAGAAGATGAACCCTTAGCGGCTGAACGCTTAGATGATCTGATCCAAAAGCAAAAGCCGGAGTGGAAATTGGTTTCTGTTATTCCCTCGGTGCGTAAAGCAGTACAGGAATTAGAGTCTTTAGATTGTGATTTAATTTTTTTGGATGTCCACCTTTCGGATGGAAACTCATTTTCCATATTCGAGCAAATCAAACCCAAAACACCCATCATATTTACCACAGCATATGACCTATATGCGCTGAAGGCATTTCAGCTAAACAGCATTGATTATCTGTTGAAACCAGTATCTGAAAAAGACCTGAAACGCGCCTTGGATAAGTTCGATCAACGTATCCTTCATAACAATGATGAGCCAGATTGGAAAAAGCTCCTGCTAGACTTAAAGCCAAACTATAAGGATAGGTTTATGGTTAGTACCGGTGAGCGGATCAAAAGCCTGTCGGTAGAGGATATTAGTTTCTTTTTTGCTCAGGGCAAACACACCTTTATTACTGATAAAGAGGGCAGGCAGTTCATGATTGATCAGACCATTTCTCGCCTAAGCGAAATTTTAGACCCCAAAAAGTTTTTCCAAATCAACCGCCAGTACATTATTTGCTTTGATTGTATCAAAGAAATGATTCCTTACTCCAAAAGCCGGTTGAAATTAATCACCAAAGTACAAACTCCTACTGAAGCCATTGTTAGTGTAGACAAGGCCCCAAAGTTTAAGGCTTGGTTAGAAGGAGAGTAGGAGCATAAAAAAGGTGGCTGATCCTAAGACCAGCCACCTATAGATTAGTTGTTATTGAACTTATTCCTTAGTAACCTTAATTCGCTTGATGATTCCATTTTGCGTTACAGACAAAATGTACATTCCATTAGATAAACCAGCTCCCATTGGTGGGGCATCCGCTGGATTAAGATTAGTATAGAATTCCAAAATTTTCCCATCCATACCATATAAAGTGATGTCAACAGGATTTTCAGAACTCGTGATAATATCAATGTTAAAAGAAGAATTATACGGACTTGGATAAGCCATCACATTTAAATTACCCCCTCCGGTTAAACTTGTTTTATTAGAGGAAACACACGGTCCTACGTAATCAGCGGAATAGGTTGAAAGGTGTGATGCAGCAGCATTGACACTTACACAAATCGTTTTTCCATTGTGGCAGATAATAACCTTGTGGTTGTTGGCATTGTTGCTACAATTAACATCAATAACATCAATTGTAATACTGCAAGTAGTAGAACAACCGAACTCATTGGTGCTCGTAACTATGTAGGTATAAGTACCAATGCTTGTTGGTGTAAACACTGGGTTTCCACTAGTAGCACTACTTAGTAAGGATGTGTTTCCACTCCAGCTGTAAGTCCAAACAGAGCCACCAATTGCTGTTACATTAAGGGTAGTACTTTGTGCACCATATCCAAGGAACAGGATATTGGGATTTCCACCCGTATATACTGAGCTATTTGGTGTTGAAGCAATAGAACAACTTGAAATTTCGGCAATAACGTTGACCGTAGCAGTTGCTGTGTTTGAGTTGCCATTAACATCTGTTAACGTTAAAGTAACCGTATTTGCACCAAGTGTATTACAGCCAAATGTGTTAGGTGAAACGGTGCTTAATGGAAAGTCAACACCACAATTATCGCTAGAACCATCCTCAACATCAGCAGCAGCAATACTGGCCGTTCCTCCTGAAAGAGTTACGGAGATATTTTTGGTCACCACTGTTGGTAAGGTCACATCATTCACAATCACATTTTGACTAGCCATCCTAATGTTGCCATTGCCATCATCAAACGTCCACTGAATAACATGCGTGCCTTGGGTTGAATAACTCAAAGGATCGTTAGTAGTTCCAACCACAGTTCCAGCACAATTGTCAGTAGTGGATGCATTGCCTGCCGTTGCTGAGCATTCACCCATTACATCAGCCAAAACTGGTGTTGTTGGTGGAGTTACATCATTCACAATTACATTTTGACTAGCCATGCTGATGTTGCCATTGCCATCATCAAAAGTCCATTGAATAACGTGGGTTCCTTGGGTACTATACGTTAGCGGATCCGTTGTGGTTCCAGTAATCGCACCCGCACAATTATCCGTAGTGGTTGATGCTGTTGCCGTTGCAGAACATTCACCTGTAACATCCGCCAATGTTGGTGTTGCTGGCATTTCATCGTCATTCACTGTCACATCAAATGTGCAACTTGAGAAACCAACCGCATTTGTTGCAGTAGCTGTTACGGTAACTGTGCCTACATTAAACACACTCCCAGAAGCAATTGAATAGGTAATTACAGAAGCAGGAATACCTGCAGTTTCTGTAGCTGTATAATTCACGACTGCATCACAAGAGCCTGGTGTATTGTTTTCAACAATGTTGGCAGGACAGCTAATTTGCGGTGCAACGCCTACTACGGTTACATTAAAACTACATGAGTCTTTATTGCCCGCTGCATCAGTCGCCTGATACCAAACCGATGTGGTTCCTATTGGGAAGGTTGCACCATCTATTAATCCTGACAATAATACCGTTGTTACACCGGGGCAATT
>CAXBJE010000348.1:0-4066 GCA_963975525.1 uncultured Owenweeksia sp.
TCTTGATCAAGGTTGAAGCTTACCAGATTTCCACTGATGCTATTCACAGTATTCTGCTTTTGAATACCACTACATAGAACCCATAGCTTGTTGTTGGCATCTATCTGCAAAGAGTTGGGGTTAAATCCAACTTCTATTTGAGTCAAAATGGTATCCATATCGGTATTGATAACTGTAAGCATGCTATCAGCCGTTCCATCACCACCGTTGGCAATAAAAGCCATGTTTTCATACTGAATCATATTTTCGGGTCCTTTACCTGTAAGTAAGGTGTAAAGGCTTTTGGTGTGATAGCTGTAAATGTAAATTCCTTCAAGCTGCCAGTCGGTAATATAATAGCGGTTTTCGCCAACCTTCATAATATTTCTTGGTGCACCAAGACCTTTAATTCTTCTCAGAACCTTGTAGGTGTCTTTATCAACAACAACAATCTCCCCTTCTCCACTTAATACCAGAAATATTTTATCGTCATCAACCAACATGCTGTTTATAGCGTTGCCTAGAATGTATGAATTAGCCTTTTGGAAGATATTATTTTCCAAAACTTTACCCTTTGGATCGTAAGAGGCCATTGTGGAGGTACTGGCTGCAGCCAAACCTTCGCATCCAATTAATACGGCTTCTGTGGTTGGGGGTAAAGGAGCTGGCTTAGCCTCAGGTTTGCAGCTAACGAATATGGTTGCTGCTGAAAATAGGATAATCGGAAACCAATAATTTTTCATAGATCAATTTGGAGTTAAATCAAAACCTCTTTTTAAGATCGGCTGAAAGATAACAAGAAACGGCATTTTACAAGCCCTTTAATGAGTTTCGATAATAAAATACCATTAGGGATACGCCTTTTGAATAATTATACGCTATTGCTTCAGGCCACGCCAAGCATAGTTTTAGCATTTGCCAAGGCTGCTTCAGATATTTGATCACCACTAAGTAAGCGAGCGAGTTCATTTAGTCTGTCATCCTGCGTTAAGTGCAAAATATTGGTAACCGTATTTTCTTCGCCTGATTCTTTTACAACTTTGTAATGCTCCCCGCCCATACTTGCAATTTGGGGAAGGTGGGTTATGGCAATAACCTGCATGGTTGTACCCATTTCTTTTAATATGGAGCCAATTTTCATGGCTGTTTCCCCGCTAACCCCGGTGTCAATTTCATCAAAAATAATACTGGGCAAGTTGTTACGTCTGGCCATAATGGCTTTTAGGGCCAGCATAACTCTACTCATTTCACCACCAGACGCAACCTTTGCTAACGGCTGTGGTTGCAGGCCTTTATTAGCGGTAAAAGAAAATGTTATATCATCAGCACCTCTTCTCTTATAATTTTCCGTCTGCAATATTTCAATTTTGAAACTAGCAGTTTTCATGTTGAGCGCCACCAATAAATCTAAAATCTGGTTCTCAACTTCCTTGGTAGAGTTTTTCCGACTGTTATGTAAATCAGTGGCTCTGTCTTTTAGCTGCTTTTTACATTCTAGAAGTTCCAACTGTAACTTCTTTAGCTCTTCTTCAACATTGTTTAAAGACTCAACCTTTTTGGCAATTTCCTCCTTTTTAGAGATTAGCTCTTCAACTGAAGAAACGGAATGCTTTTTTTGAAGGTTAACCAGGATACTTAGCCTTGCATCAAGTTTCTCCAGCCTTTGAGGATCAAAGTCTAAATTTTCAACTTTTTGCTCAACCTCGGCACTAATATCCTCAATCAATTCGTATGCTTTCCAGTCTTTGAGATAACTCCTGATAGTCCTTATGATACTTGCTGAGTGCTTTCAGCGAATTTCCAATGGAAACTAAACCGGGCCTTACCCCCAGCCCTTCTACATCTTCACTTTGACTCACAATGGATGCCAGGTTACCTTGAATTTCCTCAGCATGCTCGAGCACCGAAAGCTCCTCCTCTATAGACTGCTGTTCATCAGGAATTAAGCGAGCTTCGGTAAGTTCGTTTAAAAGGAAGCTCAGATAATCACTATCTCCAACCTCATTTTTTGAAACCTCTTCCAGATCTTCAATTTTTCCTCTCAATTTGTTGTAGCGAGAATACTCTTCCTGATAAGTCGTTAACTCCTTTTCATTTTTTGCAAATGAATCCAGGAGGCTTAACTGATATTGATTATCAGACAAAAGCAGGTTTTGATGCTGACTATGAACATCAATAACCTTTTCGGCCAACTCGTTTACCACGTTAAGATTTACGGGAGTATCATTAATAAACGCCCTCGATTTTCCGGATGGAAGAATTTCACGTCTAATTATGGTCTGAGACTCAAAGTCGATGTCATTCTCCGCAAAAAAGGCCCTGTTCTCCTTTTCATTTAGAAGAAATACGGCCTCAACTACACATTTATTAGTTTCATCTTTAAGCACTTTAAGGTCGGCTCTTTTGCCAAGTACCAAATTAAGCGCCCCTAAAATAATTGATTTACCGGCTCCTGTTTCACCGGTAATTACCGATAACCCCTTGTTGAGATTTAACTCAAGGGCATCAATAAGAGCGTAATTTTTGATAGAGAGATGTTGAAGCATGGGGCGAATTTAACAATTAAGCCCTTCCCATTTTCTCATATTTTGATGCATTTGTGGCATCCAGTTCAATGAGTAATTCCTTGAGCTTTACAAGGTCTGTAGGCTCACCACCATTAAATATATTTTGGATTTCCTGACTCTTGGTATCAAAGAAAACCTGCATCAGGTAAGAGTTTCTTCTTTGCTTGTTTACCTCTTCCAAACCCAGCAAAGCATTTTTAATAATTTCTTTGGCTGTTTTTTGCCTTGATGGCTCATACATTAAATCGAGCCCCAAGCGGTGATATTGATATAGCATTGCCCGATAATTATCAAAAGCCGGACTTGTTAAATTATCCATTAGCCAGAATCTATTTCTGTTATCGTCAAAACTACTCCACCCGCTATAGGCGCCTCCCTGAGCATTTCCAACTATGGTTTGCGCCTTTTCATAATATGGAGATCCTCCTCTTAGTTCATACGTGTCATGATCTAAACCTATAACGGTGTAGGCATAGTAAGCTAAAATTGATGTAAGGTTTGAAAGGTTGGTATTAATAGCAAAGTCCAATCGGTCGAACTCCAGATATTGAAAAGCAAAACTATTGTCTCTAATTACCAGTACCGGTGAATTGTAACCAGACTTGTAGATGGGACGGCTGTACAGCACCTGTAAATCTCCACTAAATTGATCTCCATTTCTACCCGTAAGGTTTAGGATGAACTGACAACTGATGCGTTCATCAGGTGTGTAACTTTCGTTCGTCCATTTTCTGTTATTTAAAAATTCGCGAACTGCCGTTTCCAAGGTTGTATAGATTTGGCGATTGGTGGCCTGTATATTACTTGAAATAACCTGCACCTGAGCGTTTAACTCCTGTGCTTTAACGTGTTGTGAACTAAACGCTAAGGTTATGAATAATATGGTGTAGAATTTCTTGAGCAATGTGAGCTTTACTTTTAAGTTCTAATTTAATCTTGTTCTCTTTACGGTCAATCAAAGTTACCTCATTGGTATCACTACCAAAGCCTGAAACTGCTGTTGGCGTGTTCAAAACGATAAGGTCACAGTTTTTCTTGTGCAGTTTGGCCACAGCATTTTCCAAACCATTGTTTGTTTCCAGCGCAAAACCCACAAGAACCTGATTTTCAGACTTTGCTTTTCCTAATCCAGCTAAAATATCAGGGTTTTCAACCAGTTCAATCTTTAATGGACTTCCCGCCTTCTTTATTTTCTCCGTAACGGGATTTGCAGGTCGATAATCGGCTATAGCCGCTGCCAGTATGGCAATATCAGCATCTCCAAATTCAGCCTCGCAAGCGGCCTGCATTTCGAGTGCTGTACTAATTCTGGTAATTGCTATGGCCGTAGTTTTTGGCAATACAGAATTTGGCCCCAAAATCAATTTTACCTCTGCTCCTAGTTTGTGCGCCTCTTCCGCCAGGGCAACTCCCATTTTACCGGTGCTATGATTCCCTATAAACCTTACGGGATCAATTGGCTCATAAGTGGGGCCGGCATTTATCAGCACCTTTTTACCTCTTAGAGGTAAACCGGCCTT
>CAXBJE010000349.1:0-4064 GCA_963975525.1 uncultured Owenweeksia sp.
TTCCTATTCCATGCAATCATATCCAACTTGTATTGCCTCTGTTTTTCAGGCATGTCACTGCTGTGCTCCACATAAAGGTCATACCTCCGCTGATACATATCAAAGTTTTTTTGATACCTATCCATTTCTGCCAAATACCTATCCCTATCACTGCGTTCAATACTTTTCTTGAAAGGAATTTGATACCAGGCGATATCAGTTTTATAATCCTCAACGGAAGGGGTTTTAGGCGCTTTAGGCCGGGGCCTCTTTATGGGCTCTACGGGCCTTGTACTTAAATCACGATTATACCGTGGTGCCTGATAGCCAATAAAATTCATCCGTGGGTAAGGGGGCATATCTATGCTTAGCATGGTGGTGATTTCGCTATTGGTTAAACTCCAATCCTGACCACCATCCGAAGTAAATAGCTGCATACCTTGCTCCACCTGGCTAGCCGTAACAACGGTTGTAATGGGTTGATCAGGAGAAATTTGAACTTCGGTTCCTGAAGCCGTTTTTGCAGTTACCTGAAACATACCACCACTAACAAGTAACTGATCACCACTTAGGGTAGCGAGATTATTGCTTAGAAAATCATCCATTTTTAAAGCCTCCAGTAACTCAATTTCCACCTTTTCGGTAATTAGGTTTCCGTTGGCATCAACAAAAGTATTGGGCTCAATAAGCATATTTACCCCCGTTCCATTAATGATGTTTTTCTTGCTAGGGTCTATCTCAAATTTGCTTTGCTTATTTCTAGTAAGTGTTTGTTCCAGTTCATCAACAGAATCAAAATGGTACAGGGTTAGGTTAACCTCTACTCTTCTGTTGAAATCTCTGTTTCGATCTGTGCTGTTTGGCCCGTAGGGTTTAGTTTCTCCAAAGCTGGCGTCCGTTATTTGATTTTTTGAAACGCCATTTGCAAGCAAGTAGGCTTTTACAGCTGCTGCACGCCTTGCGGCCAATGCATCATAATAACTTGAGTTCCCAATATCATCAGTATGCCCGGAAAGGGCTATATCAAAATCATCATCTGCACTTAAGGTATTTATGAAGCATTTCAACTGATCAACTGCATCAGAAGTAAGCTCATGTTTATCCGTTTCAAATAATACCGAAAGACTTTTTTGCTGAACAGCAGAAAATGACGAAATAGCAAGTAATAAGAAGGCGAAGGTGAAAAGTTGGCGAGTCATAGATTAGGGGGTTTTAGTGTTATATAAAAACTCCCATTTCCATTATTCTATTGTATCAACTTAAATCTTAGAGTGTTAAAATTTTAGAACTCATCCCTTAAGCCGCGAAAGCTTCATTAGCAATTTGTCTTTATAGAGGATTAACAACAAGCCAAAGCCAAAGAAAATAAGCACCCACTCATGTGGCTCTGGTACTCCGGTAACGTTAAGTATTCCGCTGCCACCAGCCATTTTGCCATTTTCAACTTCTCTTTCATAACGGTCGGAGCCTTTCATTTTTTCCTCTAGCAATTCACGCTGTCTCTCATTAACCAAACAAATCATGGAGGAAAGTGGGCTTACAAACGAATGCTCCAGCGCAAGCCTGTGAAGCTTATCGAGGGCCGTGGTATCACTGTTGCCAGAAATAGTTTTGTTCATTGCCATTACATATCTACTGGCCCAAAGGGCTTCAGCTTGATTGCCAACAATTTCAGATGAATCAGACTCTCCACTAAAGGTTATTAGTTGGTTACCCTCTTGCCAAAAGGTACTTTTCCTGTCAAAATCTGCCTTTGCCCATTCAATCCATTGTTCGCCAGATGGATAAACCTGGCCACCAGATCGAATGACACTTTCCAACAGGGCATCCTCATATATTGCGGCATAACCATTTAGGTGAACAATTTCAATTGGGGTTTTGGAAACAAACCCTTCTCTGGCACTATCATTAGCAAGCGACTCATAATTACCTTTATCTGTTATCCAGATAATTTGGTGCTCAGGAAATTTTTTGGAGATTTTATTTATAGCCAAAAGCGGATCATTAAAGCCTACAAGGTTTTTAAGTTGCGGTTCGGTTGTATTTAACTTTACCAATTTATCACCTCTAAGGACATAGAGTATGGAGTTATCCTTATATGGGAAATTTTCCCAAAAGTCATTGAAATGTTCCACATGCTGATTCATGCTATAGGAGCCATCCACGCAAATCACAAAATTGTGTTCCGGCTTCCGCTGTGGAAGATCACTCAGGGGCGTCACGTTCACTGTTATTCCATTAACCTTTAAAACTTCATTAGCTTTTGAAGAAGTAAACACATCACTTACCTTAGGAAACCACTCATCTTCACCACATCCAACTAAGCCTTCCTCCCAAAACACGTTTCTTTTCTCGGTAAGTTTTGGGAGTTCTACCGACCCTGTTGTGTTGGTTCTACATAGTATCCGCATGGTAATGTGCATCGGAAATTCTTTTTCCTCCGTCTCATCATTATTCCTATTACCCCTATAAAATCTATACTCCCTTGCCGGGATTGGAAAAACTCTCAACCGATATTGATATGGACCAACCTGTTCCAACAATGCCGGATCCGCATTTCGTTGTCTTATATCCTTATAGGTTTGCTGTGCAGCCCCTCGCGGTGCAATCTGATAAGGATATTTGTAAAGATGGTCATCCTCATCACTAAGCCATAGCCCTGTTATAACCGCATTTTGAGGTAAACTGAAATAATAGAAAATTTCCTGTCTCCTAAAGGTCCTGTTCAGATATCGCTCATGAAAAATCACTTCTACCGTTCCCGGAGATTTTTCTTTGAAATTGATATCTCTATCGGTGACTTCAACTTGTTTTTGGTCAACATTTAAAATGCCTGCCTCTACGGTGCGTGGTAAAAATGTGGCGCTCATGGCATCAATAATTGGCTCACGCTCTGCCCGCTCTATCGGTTCGTCAAAAAACCGCTCATAATCCAGCGCGGCCTTTTGCTTATCATTATACTCACCCTCATAAACAAAAGGTGATATAAGCAAACCGTGAACGGATCTCACAGCCATTGGATAAACACTAAACGCTTCATCATAGAGCTCCTCAATTATTCTGAATTCGCCAAAATGGCCCAGGTATCGATATTCATTAAGGTAGGCATTAAGTAGTCCATCTTTAATATCGCCTTCATGCTCCAATGCATCTCCATCACTCAGCGCCTTATTTTTCCAATCATCCACCAAGGCAAAAGCCTCTACCTGGGGTTGAGCACGTGGATACATACAGAACACAACAAGTAATACCCCCAGTACTCCGGAAATAAAAAAAGTAGAATAATTCCGAATTTCAAGTTTGATGTCCTTAATACCATCACTAATGTAATACACTATAAAAGCTACAGGTGATAAAAAGAAAAGGGTACCGGTGAAAACAGTAAAAAGCAAAAAGAGAAAGCCCATAAAACCCACTTCCAAAATGTCGCGTAAGTCCCATTCAGGAATAGTTTGAATAAAAATGGCCAGTACGGGTATGGCATAAAGAATTAAAAATGAGGCAAAAAGGACACCTGCCACAACACGAAACACAAGTGCCACCTGCCTTACAAGCCAGTTAATCTTATACTCCCATATCACGTAGGTTCCATAACCAAGTACTGCAAATACCATTAAGCCAAACCATAACCCTATAACAGGGGTTAACTCCTGGAAACCAAAAATCCTGAACATGGCAAGGAATCCAAGTGGTACCTCAAAGCCATAAAACCACTGAAGCAGTTTTTTGGGGTTTCTTCCAAAAAATTTTATCCCTAAAATGAAACTCACAACGGGCACTAAGAATAGGGTTGCAGCATAAATGAGGTAAGAGATTGGAGTATAGGATTCAATAACAGAACGAATAAGAGGAAGTAACATGCCCTCGGATACCTCAACCGTAATGATGGTGAATAACAAAAGGGCATTCCAACCATAAAATACAGGGTAGGCTAAAAATCTATTGCTTAGTAATCGTGACATTTTTTAGTGTTCTTTTTGAGTTAATAATTGATGTATCGCGAGTATATCTTCATGCGGAATCTGACCGGTTATGCTTAGTAAGCTCACAAGCGTCCATTGCTTGTTCACCCCTCCAATCTGCCT
>CAXBJE010000350.1:0-4061 GCA_963975525.1 uncultured Owenweeksia sp.
CCGCTTGTAATAGGCGGGTAAGGATGCTTTCCACATCTTCACCAACATAACCAGCTTCAGTAAGCACAGTAGCATCTACAATGGTAAATGGCACATTAAGCATACGGGCAATGGTGCGGGCCAATAGGGTTTTGCCAGTTCCTGTTTCTCCAACCAAAAGAATGTTTGATTTTTCAATCTCCACATCCTCGCTAATGTTCACATTCATAAGGCGCTTGTAGTGGTTGTACACCGCTACCGAAAGCACTTTTTTCGATTCGTTCTGGCCAATTACATATTGATCCAAAAACTCATGAATCTCACGTGGCTTAACAAGTTTAAGGGATTTGCTAAGTTCCTTTTTCTCCTTCATGTCCATTTCTTCCACCACAATGCCATGAGCCTGGCGAATGCAATGGTCGCAAATGTGTCCGTTAATACCAGCTATCAATACGTTGGTATCTTTTTTATCTCTACCGCAAAAAGAGCAGCTTAAGTTTTCTTTCTTATTACTCATCAAGTCAAATATAGTTGGCAAAAATACAAAATCCGCAAGCTTTGCATAACCTGCGGATTTGCTGATAAATTATGTTGATAACGCTTAATCCTTAGATGGGCGTTGGTTCTCCAATACTTCGTCAATCATACCATACTCCTTAGCTTCTGTTGAACGCATCCAGTAATCACGGTCGCTGTCTTTTTCCACTTTTTCAAATGGCTGGCCGGAGTGCTTGGAAATAATCTGATAAAGTTCTTCCTTCATTTTAAGGATTTCTTTTAAGGTGATTTCCATATCGCTGGCCTGTCCTTGTGAGCCACCCATAGGCTGATGAATCATAACACGGCTGTGCTTAAGCGCAGATCTTTTTCCTGCAGCACCGGCACAAAGTAATACCGCTCCCATAGAAGCCGCCATACCTGTACAGATAGTGGCTACATCTGGCCCAACGAGTTGCATGGTGTCATAAATTCCCAGTCCGGCATGTACACCACCACCAGGGCTGTTCAGGTAAATCTGTATGTCTTTTTTAGAGTCAACAGACTCCAAAAACAAAAGCTGAGCCTGTACCACATTGGCCACCTGATCATTGATTTGAGTGCCCAGAAAAATGATGCGATCCATCATAAGGCGAGAGAAAACGTCCATTTGAGCAACGTTTAGCTGGCGCTCTTCAATAATGTAAGGGGTAAGTGATGATTCAATATAGTTGCCCACGTGCATGGAGTTTAACCCTTTGTGCTGCGTGGCATATTTTTTAAATTCTTTTCCAAAGTCCATATGTTCTTATTTTTTGGTGAATATAGTATTGAGATGTAATAAAAAAGAAAATGGCTCGACAAGTTTCGAGCCATTTCAAAATTATGACAAATGTGCAGATTTTGGATTTAAACCAAATCTTACTTCTCTTTTTGTACCAGCTTCAGAAACTCGTCAAATGATACTTTCTTTTCATCTAGCTTTACAGTGGCCTTGTAGTATTGAAGTAACTTTTCGCTGAAAAGCTGATCAGCAATACGCTGACCTTCCTCCTGGTTTTCAAGCACTCTCTTGGCAATGTTATCCATTTCTTCAACAGGTGGTTGTTGGCCGTATTGTGCCATTTGGCGCATCACCAATTGCTTGGTGTAATCTACAAGCTCCTCTTGGGTAACCTCTATCTTGTTATCCTTAATGGTTTTGTTTTCCACCAACTGCCACTTCATGCTATCCTTCATTACAGGATATTCCTTTTCAATTTCTTCGGCAGTAACAGGGCGCTCCTGTGAGGTAAGCATCCATTTTTTCAAAAATGTATCTGGAAGATCAAATTTGTTTTTGCTCAACACCACATCGCGTATATCTTCTAAAAACTTGCGGTCGCTTTCGCCTACAAACATTTGCTCTGCATCTTCCTTAATCTTGGCTCTGAATTCTTTTTCATCCTTCACAGCACCTTCTCCAAATACTTTATCAAATAGCTCCTGGTTAAGTTCAGTAGGTTCCAGTTTACTCAGTTCAGTAATCTTCATTTCAAAGTTACCTGTAGAACCTTCCAGTTGCTCCCTATTAATATTAAGGGCCTGAGTGGTGTTAAAGGTTTCCATAAAAGCCTTGGTGATATCAATAACAGCAGTATCGCCAATTTTTAGCCCGGTAAGGGCTTTGTTGGCCTTTTTGTCTTCCACTGATTCCATTACAAATGTGCCGGTAGAGGTAACGCCATCTTCAACGGCTTTGCCATCCTTATCCACCTCTATAAGCTCCACCTTTAAAATGCAGTCAGCATCCACTTTTTCAGGATAGCTCATAGTACCATAGCGTTTGGCGTAATCAGTTACATAGCGATCCACCATTTTCTTGTCAGCCTCAATCTTATAAAAAGGAACCTTCACCTTATCCGAAATCTCAACAGAAATTTCTGGCGATAAGCCAATTTCAAAGTCAAATGAAAATTCAGTTTGGTTGTCCCAGTCAATATCAGTTTGCTCCACCGGAAGCGGGTTTCCAAGAATATCAAGCTTGTTGTCTTTGATATGATCAGTAACAGCATGTTGCAAGAGGTGATTCACTTCATCAATCAAAACCGCTTTTCCATATTGCTTTTTAATTAAGCCAGTTGGCACCATACCTGGGCGGAAACCCGGAATTTTGGCATTCTTGCGGTAATCTTTAAGTACCTTATCTACTTTGGTCTGATAATCTTCGGCCTTAATATTTACTGTTAAAACAGCATTTAAGTCTCCTGTTTTTGTGGAAGTTACGTTCATTTCTAAGAGATTTTTACCCTAAAATTTTGGAGCGCAAAGCTATTTAATTTCTATGGAACAGAGGTGTATCTGAGCAAAACAGTTGTCAGACTTTATTTTTACATACTTTAGTCTCCCGCTAAAAACAACATCTATGATCAGAACCATTACTCTGTGCCTACTTATAGCAGCTACTTCTCTTTCTGTTTCTGCCCAGGAAAAACTCTCAGGACAGATTTACGGAGGTTTTCTTAGACCGTATAATGACTTTACCCAGTCTGACTATGTGGGTTACAAAAGAAACTTTGCCGTAGGCATTGGTATGGGATATCAATTGGGCCCATTGATGAGGTTGCGCGCGGATATTGCCAGTGGCTTATTAAATGGTAATGATGCCGTAAATTATTATGAGACCAATATTTATGAAGGTCAGATAGGGGTGGACTTTAATGTGATTAAAGTGTTTAAAAGAGATTACGATGGTTTTAAACTAAACCTGCAAGGCGGTGCCGGTATGATGATGTACGCTGCGCGCTTATATGATAGGGCTACAGGTGATAAGGTGGTTGAGTCTCCCGTAAGGGGGGTGAGGTCATTTTCTCCCAATGCCATACTTACTTATGGTGCTAATGTGAGTTTCCCTATTACCCCCAAACTGGATATAAATTTTGGTTACACCAACCGCTGGACAGAGGATGTAGACTGGATGGACGGCCAAAAGAGCGGAGATTATAGCGACACCTATGGAATGATGAATGTAGGATTTGTGTTTTACTTAAAGAGCGATAAAGACCGCAGCAAAATTGAAATTGATAAAAAAGACCTTGATAGGGTAATAGCGGAAAAAGACTCGCTTGGGCAAGCTGCAGAGCGTGGACAGAAATCTGTGGAAAGAGTAGCTGAGCTCGAAATGGAAACCCAGGAAAAGCAAGTGCGTATAAGACAGTTGGAGGCAAAGGTTGATACTCTAATTGCCCGAATAGATGCCGAAACGGATACTATACCCAAAACACCTCCACGCACACCAGCTGATGCGGATGCTATTTTGGCTAACGAGCAGTATAGAGTGGTGGTGGCTAGTTTACCTACAGAGGAAATGGCTCAGCGTTGGATTGATAAGAGCAAGCTCGATAAGTCAGAAATGATAATCGCGTATATATCCGACCTTAATACTTACAGGGTTGTTTATAAATCCTATGACTCTTACCCTGCAGCTCGAAAGGAGATGCTCAATATCAAAGCTATGGTTAGCGATGCTTGGGTAGTTAAGTTTTAACCACTTTTTACATATCGCTCATTTTAAGGTTTCAGGATTTTTGAATTACCTATTTTTAAATCCTGAACCAACCAAATCC
>CAXBJE010000351.1:0-4059 GCA_963975525.1 uncultured Owenweeksia sp.
GGATATTACGCGATCTAATAAATCGGCAATTTTATCCATATCTCCCTCAACCAATCCCCTGGTGGTAATAGCCGCTGTACCTAAGCGGATTCCACTTGTTACAAATGGAGATTTATCATCAAAGGGAACCATGTTCTTATTAACTGTGATGTCGGCCTTTACTAAGGTGTTTTCGGCCAGCTTACCACTTATGTTTTTATTCCTAAGATCTATAAGCATTGAATGGTTGTCAGTTCCTCCACTGATGATATTATAGTCTTTAGCTACCAATGCCTGAGCCAGTCTTTTGGCATTTTTCTGCACCTGTAATGTATATTCAAAAAATTCGTCAGTTAAGGCCTCTCCAAATGCCACAGCTTTTGCTGCAATAACGTGCTCCAACGGTCCGCCTTGTATGCCGGGGAAAACAGCTGAATCGAGCAAAGCACTCATCATCCGTACCTCTCCTTTTGGAGTTTTTATTCCCCATGGGTTTTCAAAGTCCTTACCCATAAGTATCATTCCTCCGCGTGGTCCGCGAAGGGTTTTATGCGTAGTAGTTGTTACTATGTGGCAATGTGGTATCGGGTCATTTAACAACCCCTTGGCAATAAGGCCGGCCGGGTGCGAAATATCGGCAAGTAATAATGCCCCAACTTTATCAGCGATTACGCGGAAACGCTCAAAATCTAATTCGCGAGAATATGCTGAGTAACCACAAATAAGCAGTTTGGGCTTTTCGGCCAATACATTGGCTTCTAATTTATCATAATCAATAAGGCCTGTTTCTTTCTCTACACCATAAAATGCAGTTTGATATAGCTTACCACTAAAGCTCACTGGTGAGCCATGGGTAAGGTGCCCACCATGCGAAAGATCAAAACCCATAATTTTATCTCCCGGCTTTAGGCAAGCCAGATAAACCGCTGCATTTGCCTGAGAACCTGAGTGTGGCTGCACATTGGCATACTCTGCACCAAACAGCGCTTTAGCCCTGTCAATAGCGAGAGTTTCCACTACATCTACAACCTCACATCCGCCATAATAGCGCCTTCCGGGAAACCCCTCGGCATACTTATTTGTAAGTACAGAACCCATGGCTTCCAATACCTGCTCACTCACAAAATTTTCAGAGGCTATAAGTTCAATACCTTCAGTTTGGCGAGCGCGTTCTTCGGCTATCAGGTCAAATATCTGTTGATCTCTTTGCATTTTCTTAACTATTTATGTGCGGGTGTCTTAATTTTCTAATATTTGTCCAAAAATAAAGAGAATATGCTCACAGCAAATGATCCATCACGTAAGACTTGGTTGGATGTACCACAAAACAGCGACTTTCCCATTCAAAACATCCCCTTTGGTGTTTTTATTCCAGAGGATGATTTTACAACCATAGGCACTCGTATTGGTGATACAGCTATAGATTTAGCTGCATTTCACCAGCTTGGATACTTTAAGGATATTGAAGAGTTGCCGGATGACATTTTCCTTCAGGACACTCTAAATGACTTTATCACATTGGGCAGACCAATGTGGAGGCGTGTTAGAAATCGTATTGCAGAAGTTTTTGATGCAACCAACGATGAACTAAAAAATAACGAAGATCACAAGGCTCAAATCCTTTTCCCTATAGATTCAGTGCAAATGCTACTACCTGTGTTTACACAGGACTATACTGACTTTTACTCCAGTATGGAGCATGCTGAAAATGTTGGAATAATGTTTAGAGGAAAAGAAAACGCACTGATGCCTAATTGGAAACATCTTCCGGTAGGTTATCACGGTCGCTCCTCCAGTATTATTGTTTCTGGTGAAGATATTCATCGCCCATTGGGACAAATGAAACCAGCTGATGCTGATGCCCCTGTTTTTGGCCCTTCCAAGCTATTGGATTTTGAACTGGAAATGGGTTTCATCACTTCCGATGGAAAGCATTTGGGAGAACGCATTACCGTTGACGAAGCGGAAGACTACATTTTTGGAATGGTGCTTTTTAACGACTGGAGCGCACGTGATATTCAGGCTTGGGAGTATGTGCCACTTGGGCCATTTTTAGGAAAGAATTTTGCTTCATCCATGTCGCCATGGGTAGTAACCCTTGATGCCATGGAACCGTTTAGAACGGCAAGTCCTGAGCAGGATCCTGAACCACTTGATTACCTTAAAACTTCGGGAGAACGCACTTTTGACATTAAAATCCAGGCAATTATTCAACCTGATGGTGGCGAAGAAAATGTGGTTTCAGAGTCTAATTTCAAGTACCTGTATTGGAATATTTCTCAGCAACTTGCCCACCATACGGTAAATGGGTGTAATATAAATGCCGGTGACTTAATGGCCAGCGGAACCATTAGCGGGCCTAACGAAAACAATTTTGGATCTATGCTAGAGCTTACCTGGAGAGGATCTAAACCAATTACTTTAAAAGATGGTACCGAGCGCAAGTTTATTAATGATGGCGATACCGTGATTATGCGTGGCCACTGCGAAAAAGATGGTACCCGTATAGGCTTTGGAGAAGTTAGAGCCAAAGTTTTGCCAGTACTTGAATAATACATTAGCTAAATATCAAGATAAAAAAGAAGGCCCGAAACCACATGGTTTCGGGCCTTTTTTTAAAAGGTTTCCAGGAATATCTAGCTAAATCTTAATTACACGTTTTCTTCGATTATTGCCTTTACATGCTCTTTAACAATTGGCTTTATCAAATAATCAGAAACATCGCCAATGGTTTTTGCGCGTTGAATATCAGCAGGGTCAATGGACGAGCTCACCATGTAAATTAATATCTCTTTACCCACTTTTGGTTTCAGCTGTACAAACTCCTCCAAAAATTCCCAGCCATCCATAATGGGCATATTTATATCTAAAAAGATGATGTCCGGCAGAAGTTCAACATTATTGATATGTGTTTCAATAAACTCCATTGCCAATTCTCCATCCGAAAACAACAGAATGTCCTTGGCAAAATCAGTGCCTTTGAGCTGTCTTAAAAAGGTGTACTGGTACACATCGTCATCATCAACTAAGCAGAGTATTTTCTTTTTCATCATACACTTTTATTAAAGTTTATTATAAACTCGGTACCCTTGTCCACCTCACTGGTGGCCGTAATGGAACCGCCCATTGTTTCTATTTGAGTTTTAGTAAGGTATAACCCCACCCCTTTTGCCTCCTTATGGCGATGAAAGGTTTTGTGCAGACCAAATAATTTTTTACCATGCCGCTGCAGGTTTATACCTAAACCATTGTCAACAACCCTTAGCCATATACTTCCATCAATATTTGAAGAAGTTACTTTTACTTTTGGAGTCCTTTCGGGAGACCTGTATTTTAAGGTGTTAGAAAGCAAGTTTAATAAGATACTTTCCATGTACCCTCTATTGTAAAAAACCTTTTCGGCATCAGAAAAGTCATAAACAATTTCAGCACCTGTATTAATTATCTCTCCCTCAAGCATGGATTTGGTTTTATCCAATACTTCTTTAAAGTCTACCCACTCTCTCTCTTTGTTTACATCCTCCTGAATTCGAAGAGCAACCATTAAGTCATTCAGCGTATCTGAAAGGTGATGAATAACGGTTTCAAACTTTTCAAGAACATCCTTCTTATAATCAACTTCAGTATTCGAATCCTTGTACATATTTAGAAGCATGAGCAAATTGCTAACCGGTGAGCGAAGGTTATGTGAGGTAATGTGAGCGAAATTGGCTAGTTGGGTATTTTGTCCTGTTAACTTAGTAGTAAGCACTTCAAGCTCAGCTTTAGCCTCATTTATTTTGGCTTCTTTTTCCTTTAAACTTACCCTGCCTTGCATATTCTACAAATACATCAAATCCTCTGATTTCGCGGTTAAACTTTTGGGTTAACTCTTCTCCGCGCTTTTCCACTTCTTCGGGTAAATGAATAATAGCCGGAGAAGCTTTGTTTACCAACTCATCCGATTTATACCCAAGCAGCGTTTCTGCTCCTTTACTAAAGTGTGTAATTGTTCCGTTTAAGTCTGTACTAATTATTGATACATAAGTTCCAGAATCAAGAATTGCCTTTAACTCCTGATTAACCTTATGCAGTTCCTGC
>CAXBJE010000352.1:0-4054 GCA_963975525.1 uncultured Owenweeksia sp.
ATGGAGGATTTCCTAAAAAATAAGTTGAACGAACTGGAGAATAATTTCCAGGACGACTGGAATGTATTTGAGGAAAAACTCGAGCGTGCCCTCTTTTTCAAGAGATTGAGAATAGGGGCTGCTATGTCTTTGTTTTTGATTGCCACCAGTATAGGGATATTTGGTACGTCATCTATCATTGATTTTCATAGTAGTGATGAAGCTCCATTTGGGGTTTACACCGAAGAAGGATTTGAAAGCTCCGGATCTAAATCAGAGTGGGGTGGTGAAGCAGGTAATGTAAACGAGAATATTGTTTTTGGTAAAACCAATGAAGTTTTGGCCACCGAAAATGTTTTAGACAATGATGTGATAGCCCTAAATGTTACTCCTCAAAGTGAGGGTACTCAGAATTTTACGGAAACCAACGGGCTTGAAAATCCAAATGAACAAAATGACAATGAGGGCCCTGCAATTACGGCAATGGGTGGTTTGATGCAAACCACAGATCAGCATAATGCAAGTGTGACTCCAGCAGCTACTGATAACGGTTATGTTTCAACTTCACCAGCAGAGGCTGCTGACAATTCAGCAAACCAAAGCTCTGACAATGGAACCTCTGGCGAAAGCCAGGTTGATAATGTTACCACCGATAAAGTAACTGTAACTGAAGTACTGGCCAATGTAACAAACGAGCGTGTGGAGGAAGTTTTTACTGGAAGCGCTACAGCAGTGGATATTAAAGACAATGATATACAACCTCCCAGCCAGGTAAACGAGGATAATATAGTTGCTGCCGTTACCAATAGTACAGTGGCTACAGAGGAGGATATATACGAGCTTGAGCAGTTGGATTTAAAAACGCTGAAGTTGGATTTACCATCTTTGGGAGCATTGGGTAGTGCCGATGGGATGGGCCTACAAGTGAGAATGCCCGTTTCTGCCTTTAAGGTTAGTGTACCGGATAAAGGGCCGTTTATTAGCCCGTTACAAGGCAAATCTCTTTGGGAGTATTCATTAAAAGTTTACCCAAACTTTACTTTCAGAAAGTTTAGGGTGGACGAAGACAAGGCCAATTATATTCACAGGGATTTTGTGGATCAGGTGCAGGCCTCAGAGAGCGGTGGCTTTAGCTTAAACATTGGCCTTGAAATTAGCCGTAGAATAGGATTGGCTACTTACCTTAAAGGAGGCTTGGAGTACATAAGTTACAACCACAGTGCAAATTTTGATTTTACAAATTACCGCGGTGCCAATATAGATGACAAAACCGGAGCTATTACCAGCTACGCTTTGCTTGAAGAACCCAATCAAGTGGTGATAAATGACAAAAACACCTATCATTACCTTAATCTGCCGCTTAGTATTTCTTATCAGCCTTGGGCCTCTGACCATATTAGGTTAAACATGGAGGCAGGTGTTAGTTATATGTACTTTGTGGCAGCACGTGGTGCTTCCATCGATTACCGCACCCTTGAGATTATTGATTTATCTGATAGAGAATTTAAGAATAGCCTGGGATCTATAAACCTTAGGGTTGGGGCTACATACTATATTTCTCCACAGTTTAATTTGGGCTTTGAGCCAACATTTGTTTACTTCACCAACACTATTTACACTGACGATTACCCCTTTGAGGTAATACCTTACTCTGTTGGGTTAAACTTAAAACTTCAGGTAAAATTGAATTAATCAGATACCGTATAAAATAACAAAGCCCGCTCTATTACTTATGGAGCGGGCTTTGTTATTTTGTGCAGAAACGATTATTGCACTATAAGTTTGCTCGTTATTGATTCTCCACCAGCATTTATTTCCACTACATATACTCCTGGCGATACGCCATCTAAGTCGATATCTACCTCTGGTGAATCGAAATCAGATTTACGCACTATAAGATTTCCGGTGGCAGAGTAAATTCTTATTTCTCCCTGATCAGTCAAAGCAGGATAGGAGATTGTTGTCTTTCCATTGGCTGGATTTGGGTATATTGAAACAGAAGCTGAATTTAACTCCCCAATCCCGATATCATTTATGAGCTTATAACAGTCAGAGGTGTCAACGCAACCCGTTGTTGAAATTACTACGGCATAGCTTTTTGTGGTGTCAGTAGGCATAAAGCTTTGAGAGGTTTTACCACTCAGTTTAATTGGAGGAGTTCCGCAAATTAACCATTGATAAGCCGCACCACTTTTATTTGCAGTAAGTGTGGTTGTGGTTCTTGCCACGCTTAGGTCAAGTTTGTTTACCGTAAGGTTTATTGTAATAATGGAGTCGCAGTTCATTGAGCCTTGCAGGGTATCAACGTAAGTGCCTGTGCTGTCATAAGTATTTCCGGCTGGTGATAAGTAGCTGTTGCAGGCCGTTTTGGTGATGGTGGTATTAGTTGTGCTACCTGTAACAACCAATGCCGCAGGGGCGGCCACCCAGTTAGAACCGGTTCCCGTAAGGGCAAAACCTTGTAAAGTACCGTTGTTGTTATTACCTGAACGATCTGGCAAGCTGGTTATACCCGTGTTGGTAGCCCCCGCAACCCCTTGGTTAAACTTATAATAAGACACTAAGCCAGGCTCTGTTCCGCAAAACTCGGTGTTTCTGTTTGTGGATATTTCTGTTGCTGTGCGAGCAGTATTCCAAATGCGTACTTCATCAATGTCTCCATTAAAATAGTTTACACCATCATTTCTACGCCCTATAATCACCGGTGTTACCGAAGAGGTATTTACTGAAACGGTCAGGTTTCCCTGAGTATTAAGGGTTCCATCAATGTAAAGTTTTAATTGATTGGTGGTTACAGAAGGGTCGTAAACCGCTGCCACATGGTGCCAAAGTCCATCATTTACCGCTGTAGTGCAGGGTATACCGTTACCCCCAACTTCAAGCCTTAGCGAGTTATTTTGAAGTACACACATAGTGAAGCGTGAGCCTGTAGGCATGCTTCCCCAATCCACAATTACATTCTGGCTTCCGGTGGTAATAGCCGTAGTTCTAATCCAGGCTTCTACGGTACGGGCGGCATTTCCACTCACACCCGGAGCCGTGGTGGTAACATAATCATCAACCCCGTCAAAGTTCAGTGCATTTTGACCGTTAAGGGTAACGCTTAATAAAGCAGCTAACAGGAGTAATCCTTTTTTCATATAGTTTGGTTTTGAGATGCAAGGCAAAATTAGAGCAGAGTACGCAAAGCCAAAGTAACATTTAATCACTTTCGTTATGCGTGAATAGTGACTATATCAAAGCTTCGGAGCCATTGAGTTTATCAATTCATTACATCTTAAATGCACGGTTTGTCAACTTTTCAACAATTTCTCTGTTTACCCATCAATACCTTGGCGCAGTATTTACGTAAGTACTGTTGACGCCATAAAAACAAAATATGAAAAGAATAGCATTTTTAGCGCTTACGGCCTTATTGTCGTTAAGCCTGCCAGCACAAGATTTTATTGAAGCATCTCAAAACCTGCTCAAGGCCATGAGGGATAAAAACACCACAGAAGCCAAAAAGTATGTGGATATTATCGCCAATGGTGATCCCGCAAAGTTTAAGGCTCAAGTAAATACTCAGGAAAAGAAACTGGCCCTTTGGGTAAATACCTACAACGGCCTTATTCAGTACAAGCTTACCCTAAACCCAAAGTTGTTTGAAGACAGAGGTGACTTTTTTAGTGATGATAACGTAACCGTACTGGGCAAAAACACCAGCTTTGATCAGTTGGAACATGGAGTATTGAGAAGAGGAACCTCTAAATACTCGAAGGGATATTTTAAAAGCCCTTTTGCCGATGATTGGTATGAGCAATACCAGGTAGATAAAATTGACTGGAGAATTCACTTTGCGCTTAATTGCGGTGCTGCCAGTTGCCCACCGGTGCGGATATATGATGACGCTACCATTTACAAGCAGCTCAACGCAAGTTCCATAGCCTATTTAGATAGTCAGGTGAAATATGATAAAAGCGAAAATGAAGTATATGCCCCCAAGCTGATGGACTGGTTTAGTGGTGACTTTGGAGGCTCTGATCAGGTATTAAAGATCTTGGAGACCAACAAGTACATCCCCAATACAGATGTG
>CAXBJE010000353.1:0-4054 GCA_963975525.1 uncultured Owenweeksia sp.
CTGTATTTCGGCATAGTCATAAAGTAAAACTCCCAGGGAAAGGAAAACCAGGTTTACAACCAGCAGAGTGATACTCAGCCAAAACATATTCTTTTGGGCATCTCTAAGATTACGGCAGCTCAGGTTTTTCTGCATCATATCCTGATCAAGCCCCGTCATTACAATTGTGATGAAAATCCCGCTAAGGAAGTTTTTCCAAAAGTGCTTACCGCCTTTCCAATCCTCCCAAAAGAATATTTGTGACATCTCGGAATTGCTCACATATTCTATCAGACCGGCATCTGGGAAAACCTGTCTTTTGATAATCACCACCATCATAATTACAGCCGTGAGCATAAAGGTGGTTTGCAGCGTATCTGTCCATATAATGGTTTTGATACCGCTCCTGAATGTGTACACCCAAATTAGCGCAATGGTAATAAGCACCGTTACCCAAAAGGGAACTCCCAGATCATCAAACACTGCATACTGCAACACAATAGCTACCAAATACAGTCGGAACGAAGCGCCAATTACCCTGGATATTAAGAAGAAAACAGAGCCGGTTTTATAACTGGATTTCCCAAAACGCTCATCTAAATAGGTATAGATGGAGGTAAGTTGCATTTTATAATACAGCGGAAGCAACACGTTAATGATTACCAGATATCCAAAAACATAGCCCAGCACCACCTGCATATAGCTAAACTGGCTATCCTGCACCCAACCGGGAACTGAAATAAAAGTTACCCCACTAAGCGATGCCCCAACCATACCAAATGCCACTATATACCATGGGCTTTGGCGGTTACCCAAAAAGAAAGCATCGTTATCATCCTGCCGCCCTGTGAGGTACGAAATACCTATGAGCATAAGAAAATACAGCGCTACAATGGTGAGAATGAGTATGGGCGACATGCAGTAAATTTTGAGCAAATAAAGGGATAAAAAGGAGGATTTACCACATAGGCACATAGTTCACATAGACACAAACCTATTGTGTTCTATGTGCCTATGTGTTTTTAAAATCATACCGTAACCTCCTAAATTTTGACATCTTTGCACAGTATCTATTTCAACACGCATCATCATTACCAAATGAACTTTTCGTCCAAATATTTAGAAAAAGCCGTAGAAGAAATATCAGGCCTGCCGGGCATTGGTAAAAAAACGGCCCTAAGGCTGGCGCTTCACTTGCTTCGTCAGGATGAAAAAGATGTGAGTATGCTGGCCCAATCACTTATCGCACTTAAGGAAAAAGTGAATCAGTGTAATAATTGCGGTAACCTTTCGGATACCAACATTTGTGAAATATGCGCCAACCCAGCCCGCAATGAAATGCTGATTTGTGTGGTTGAGGATATCCGCGATGTAATGGCCATTGAAAACACTGGGCAGTTTAGAGGATTGTACCACGTGCTGGGTGGAGTGATAAGCCCGATGGATGGCATTGGCCCCTCTGAATTAAATATAGATTCACTGATTTTGCGTGTAAGCCAAAAGCAGCCGCAGGAAATTATTTTTGGATTAGGCACCACCATGGAAGGAGAAACCACCACCTTTTACCTCTACAAAAAGTTGGCAGGTTTTGACATTAAACTCTCTGCCATAGCACGTGGTATAGCAGTGGGAGATCAGTTGGAATATGCTGATGAAGTAACCCTCGCTCGTAGTATTGCCAATAGGGTTCCCTACGAAAGTTCCATCTCACAAAACCAAAACTCATAGCCTTGAGAGCAAACGGCTGGCCTCAAATGCTCCTCCTGTTTTTCGGGAACTTTTTCATCAAGCTACCTTTTTTATTTGCCGGCTATGGCCGCGAAGAAGATGCCTGGGCACAAGCCCTGAACGCCCGCATCATTTGGGAAACCAAGGTTTATGAAGTATCAAGACTACCGGGGCACCCACTATACGAACTGCTGTTAGCCGCCTTGTGGCCCATCGATCACAGCTACCTATTATTTAATGGGTTAACTGCACTAGTAAGCAGCCTCTCCATACTCGTCTTTTACAAAATCTGCCGCAAACTAAACTTATTGAGACCTTTTGCCCTGAGCATTGTTTTCAGTTTTATTCCTGCCTTTTTTATTGCCGGTACCTATACCATCGATTACAATTTTGGACTGCTCTCTGTCCTTATTTCATTTTTACAACTGCTGCACAAACGTTATTGGCTGGCCGGTATCCTTATCGGGATTGCTACCGGAATTCGTATTTCTCATTTAGGCTTTTTGTTGCCCTGGGCAATTTTGGCTTGGTCGGCACGCAGAGATTTTAAACCTGTATTGAAGATGGGGGTTGCTGCTGCAGCCATTGCCCTTGTTTCATACTTACCTCCACTACTAACCTATGGGGCCGAATTTTTGGATTTTCACAAACCGCCATTTCCCGGCTGGGCCAATGTTTTTTACAAACTGTCCTTTGGGCTTTGGGGTATTCCCCTACTGGCCTTTCTTTTTGTTTTCTTTATCAGGAATATAAGAAAGCCACTCACCTTTTGGATGCTCCAGGATTACACAGTTCGCCTCCCAAGGAATTTCTTTTTGAGTCTGATTGTAATTTTCATAATGCAATTGGTGGTGTTTATGCGCCTGCCCTTCAAATCAGAGTTTTTAATTCCGTTCCTGCCCTTCTTTATTATTTATTTGGGAGCCTTATTGAAAAGAAGAGCTACAGCCGTTTTAGCCTTTTGCGCTATTGCCTCCTGCTTCCTTTTTGGATTTGATTATCAGAATGAATTCAGAGGAAGTCCACCGTCTAAAGTTGCTTTAAGTTTTGAGGCAGGTGGCAAGGAAGTCTATTTTGACCCCATACAAGGGCCCGCAATAATTGACCACCGAAAGCGATTAGTAAAATCAGAGTTTGTTGGAGATGTATTGAATTGGATGAAAAATCGTGAACAACCCGCCTACCTTGTTTGCGGCTGGTATTGGCCCGAGCTAGAACTTCGCACCGATTTTCGCACGAAAGTGCAAACGGACTACTACACCACGGAGGAAGAAATAAAGAATGTACATAGAGCTGGAAAAGAAATATTTTATTTGCCGGAGATAAACGAGGCTAACGCAAAAATCAACGCACACTATCTTGCGGACTCCCTCGGAAAACCCTGGACACTTGAATGAAGCTTTCGGTAATCATAGTAAACTATAATGTAAAGTACTTTTTGGAGCAATGCCTGCGCTCGGTGCAAATTGCTTTGCGCGGTATTGATGCTGAAATTTTTGTGGTAGATAATGCTTCCGCAGATGAAAGCGTGGAAATGGTGGCCTCCAAATTCCCAGGTGTAAAACTTATTGCCAACAAAGAAAATACGGGCTTTTCGGTAGCCAATAATCAGGCAATGCGAGTGGCCCGGGGTGAGTATGTTTTATTGCTTAATCCTGATACGGTAGTAGAAGAAAACACATTCAGCGAAAGCATAAAGTTTATGGATGCCCACCCGGATGCCGGTGGACTGGGTGTAAAAATGATTGATGGCAAGGGCAACTTTCTCCCTGAAAGTAAACGCGGACTGCCTACCCCGTGGGTTTCCTTTTACAAGATTTTTGGTTTGTCATCGCTTTTTCCAAAGTCGCCCAAATTTGCCCGCTACCACATGGGGCACCTCAGTAAAGATGAAAACCACGAAATAGAAATACTTGCTGGTGCTTATATGATGATGCGGGCCGAAGCCCTGGCCATTTTTGCACGCAAGCATTTTAGTGGCACCTATGCTAAGGTTTTCAACTTTATGATAACCCTGGCCATTTACCTTCGTGCGGGGCTTTCGGTGGTAAAACGGGTTATAGATGCACTGGCCATCCCACTTTTAGATGCCGGAGTTTTATTGATTGGACTTCACTTTTTAAAGGAATATTGGGAACACAACCACCGCTTTGTAGTTGGGGGCGAATATCCCACTACCCTTATTTGGACGGCCTTTCCATTATACGCCTTGGCCTGGATTTCCGGAGTTTACCTAAATGGCGGCTATGAAAAGCCAACGCGCGTTTTTAATATCCTTAAGGGAATTGTAATTGGCAGTGTGGTGATTTTAGTCGGCTACAGTTTGGTGCCAGAGGAATTCAGATTC
>CAXBJE010000354.1:0-4044 GCA_963975525.1 uncultured Owenweeksia sp.
GCCTAATCGTCCTTACAGTGTTTGGATCATTTGTTTTATAGGGATCTGGATAAGCATGGCTCCCCTACTATTTTGGGCACCCACAGCTGTTGCGTATTACAACGGAACCATGGTTGGAGCCTTAATTATTGCCTTATCTATTCTCATTCCTGGCATGCCCAACATGATCATGTTTATGAAAATGGGTGGCAATGTGCCTACAGGTTGGAGTTACAACCCCTCCAGCTGGCCGCAGCGCTCCATTATGATTGGGCTGGCATTTATCGGGTGGCTTGCCTCCCGATACTTAGGTGCATTTCAATTGGGCTATGTAGATACTGCCTGGGATCCGTTTTTTGGGGAAGGCACCTTAAACGTTTTGAACTCTGATATGTCACATAGTTGGCCAGTTTCAGATGGAGCACTAGGCACACTGGCTTACACACTGGAATTTTTAATGGGGTTTATGGGTGGCACATCACGATGGCGCACCATGCCATGGATGGTCACATTCTTTGGCATCTTGGTTATTCCATTGGGTTTAGTGAGTATATTCTTGGTGATATCACAGCCGCTTGCAGTAGGTGCATGGTGTACACTTTGTCTTTTTTCTGCTATTGTTATGCTTCCCATGATTCCTTTACAGATTGATGAAGTTATTGCCATGTGGCAACACATGGTACAACGCAAACAAAAAGGCGATTCGTTATGGAAAGTATTTTGGAAAGGTGGTGATGCACTATCTACTGAAAACGATCAACGCTCCCCTGAAATGGCAACTTTTGTAGACCAGCCCTGGAAGGTATTCAAATCATCCATATGGGGGATGACTGCCCCCTGGCAATTAACAATTACTGCCATCATCGGGCTTTGGCTGATGATTTCACCAGGCGTTTTCCGCATGGGAATAGAAACTTCTGCTGCCAATTTGAACCACTTGGGAGGAGCACTGGTGATCGTTTTTGCGGTAGTGTCTATGGCCGAGGTGCTCAGAAGCTTTCGCTACTTCAACGTATTGTTAGGTCTGGTACTGGCAGTGATGCCTTGGTTTATAGAAGATAGTACTATGTCACTCACAATCAGCAGTAGCCTGGCCGGACTTATCATAATAGCCCTTTCCTTTTCAAAAGGGAAAATCAAAGAAAAATATGGCCTTTGGGATAAATATGTGGTTTGAAAAAGATTTGCCTCTGAATATTACTGGGATATTTACAAACAAATCTTGATATTCTTAAAAATCACGTTGCTTCTGGACAAATTGACAAAGAAGAGTATCTAGAAAAAAGAAACTCCTAATTTACTTAAGTCTTAATGAGAAGGCGCTTAGCAGTTGCAAAATGCTAAATAAAAAATGGGAAAGGATTTTAACCAAATAATAAGCAATATGAAAATTGATTATGAATTACAATCAAAGAAAAATAAAGCATGGGGAGAAATCGGGTATGGAATTATGTGGCTTTTTTTAGTAGCCTTGATAGAGGGAATATCATATGCCAAAGGATTTGGAGGCTTGTTTTATCATATTTTGTCCATACCTGTCGGATTAGCTGCTATTTATAAATTTGTAATTGGTTTCAGAAAATTTAAAAATATCAAAGCACGATATATTTGATAGTAATATTATCAGGCATTTTCATAATTACTCCACTATTGGCATTTGCCCAAAAAGGAAGCCTGGTTTTTGGTAAGAAAGAAATTCAAAGAATAGACTATTTATCTATAGCCGCGAAACAGCATTGAAAATAGTTAAACCGATTTTAAGCAACTAAATAAAAAGGGGTACTACCACGAATTTAATGGAAGTCCGGTAATGAAAAACTACCTCCTAGCTGAATAACGCTTAAAGGAGCCTGATATTCAGTCTTAAAATACTCCTGGCCTTTTCTCCATTGATATTTAAGCCTAACAAGAACCATGTTTTCCACTAACTTAAGGGTAGAACCGCAAATATTAAAGAACAAAGTGTTACGGAGCTTCAAATACCTATAAGGGTATCGTTTAAAGAGGTTAGTAAAACATTATTTGATTTACTTTTTAAAGGCAATAATGTAAAATACGGACTTCATCTCACATTTAAGGTGGAATCGGAAAATCATATGGTGCAGGACAGCAAGGTAATTCTTGAAAGTTCAGGGCCTGTTAAATCATTGATGAAGGCTGTAAAGAATAAATAATGACACAACCATTAAGATCTAAACACTTGCAAAAGGTAAATCTCCAGGGTACTGACACAGAAATGATAGCTCTCCTACAGCGGGAAACCTTTGAGTATTTTCTGAATGAGGTGAACGCACAAACCGCGTTAATAGCTGATAAAAGTCAACCGGGATCACCATCAAGTATAGCAGCGGTAGGTATGGGGCTTAGCTGCTATGTGGTCGGTATTGAGCGTGGATATATATCCCGGGATGAGGCAATCAAAAGGACGCTTACCGTTTTAAAGTTTTTTCATACCAGCCATCAAGGTAGCGAAGTGGATGCGACAGGATACAAGGGATTCTATTATCACTTCCTTGATATGCAAACCGGCAAACGGGCACTGAAAAGTGAATTGTCTACTATAGATACCGCTATACTATTGGCTGGGGTATTGACTGCACGAAATTATTTTTCGAGGGAGAATAAATCCGAAACCGAAATTCGGACTGTTGCCGATGAACTCTATGCTCGGGTAGATTGGCAGTGGGCGTTGAACGGTCGTGACTCGATTGTCCATGGGTGGAAGCCAGAGTCCGGGTTTCTTCGTTTCCGTTGGGACAAAAAGTATAGCGAGGCGCATATTATGTATATACTGGCACTTGGCTCGCCCACATTTCCCACCGATCCGGCTATCTATAAAAAATGGGTATCCACTTTTGAATTTAAAAAACTATACGGGCTAGAATATCTTTATGCCGGCCCTCTTTTTATACACCAGATGTCTCATATCTGGCTTGATTTTAAGGGTATCAGGGATGAGTTGAATACAGAGATTGGTGTGGATTACTTTGAAAACAGTCGGCGTGCAACCCTTGTCCAGCAACGCTATGCCATAGAAAACCCTTTGGGATTCGCTCACTATGGCGAAAATTGTTGGGGGTTTACGGCAAGTGATGGCCCGGGACCTAGTAGACGTATAGTTGACGGTGTTCCAAGAAAGTTTTTTGATTACAGGGCAAGAGGGATCCCTTTTGGGCCGGACGACGGCACCATTGCTCCCTGGGCAGTTGCAGCTTCCCTTCCGTTTGCACCAGAGGTTGTTCTAAGAACCATTCGCCATGCCATAGAAAGACATGATTTTGAAAAACATGGTAAATATGGTTTTGATGCAAGTTTTAACCCCACTTTTCCTGTCAAAGACACTCACCAAAGTGTTTGGTTTTCACCATGGCAATTTGGATTAAACCAAGGCCCGATCATTTTAATGATCGAAAATTATAAATCAGGGTTGATATGGAATCAAATGAAAAAAAGTCATCCTATCATAAAAGGTTTGCGACTGGCAGGTTTTACCGGTGACTGGCTCAACGCTAAATCTTCTTAATAACATTTCTGATTAATGAACCATGGATAAAACAACAGAAAATATTCAATAATTAGGCATCGATACGGTAAGAATCTTAGCGGCCGATGCTGTTCAAAAAGCAAACTCAGGTCATCCGGGTACGCCAATGGGGTTGGCCCCTTTAGGCCACGTGTTGTGGTCAGAAAGCATGAACTATAACCCGAAAAATCCTGAGTGGCCTAATCGTGACCGTTTTATTTTGTCAACCGGTCATGCCTGCATGTTACAATATAGTTTTTGGTTCTACCCTTAAGTAAGAAACCTTCGGAAAAACATTTATTTATGAGACTAGCAAATAGTGAGCACTTCCGACTGAAGTGAGCAAGGATTTTATAATCAGTCGAGTAGGTAAGGGGAATTTCACCCCAAACCTCTCACAGCACCGTGCGTGATAGTCTCTCCGCCGCGGCGGACGCTTCCAAAGTCAGGTCTCCTGTTCTTTACAGGATGTTCCTTTGTTTCATAGTAATCAATCATCCCCTTTTACAAGTTGTTGTTAATATGTAAACCGACTCTGGTTC
>CAXBJE010000355.1:0-4023 GCA_963975525.1 uncultured Owenweeksia sp.
TGGAAGATCTGGGTGTTGACGTTCAAGCATTTCGAAGAAAGATAGAGGCCATTAGCGCCCCCAATATTTCAGGTCAAATAAGCACTAAGAAAAACCTTCCGCTTACCCGACAGGCAGAAAAAGCCTTAAAAACTACTTTTTTAGAAGCAAAACTTTTTCAGAGTAATCAGATAAGAACTTCTCACCTTTTGCTGTGCATCCTCAGAAATGATGATGATCCTGTTTCCAGGATTTTGAGACAGTATGAGATTGACTATGACAATGTGAAATCTGAATATCAATCGCATTATGCGGATGAATTGAAGGATAAAGACAAGCCTCGTACGGAAATGTCATACGGTGAAGAAGAGGATGACTTTGAGCGCAAGGATCCTGGTTTTAGCGGTGGTGGTGCTAAAAAAGCAGACACCAAAACCAAAACTCCGGTACTTGACAATTTTGGCCGCGACCTTACCAAACTTGCCGAAGATGGTAAGTTAGACCCCGTTGTTGGCCGCGAAAAAGAAATTGAGCGTGTATCTCAAATCCTTTCGCGCAGAAAAAAGAACAACCCCCTACTTATTGGAGAGCCTGGTGTTGGTAAATCTGCCATTGCTGAAGGACTGGCGCTACGTATTGTAAAACGTAAGGTAAGCCGTGTGCTTTTTGATAAGCGTGTGGTTACCCTCGACTTGGCTTCGCTTGTAGCTGGTACTAAATACCGTGGTCAGTTTGAAGAGCGCATGAAGGCCTTGATGAACGAGTTGGAGAAAAATGAGAACATTATTCTCTTTATTGATGAACTCCATACCATTGTTGGTGCCGGTGGTGCAACAGGTTCGTTGGATGCCAGCAATATGTTTAAACCGGCATTAGCCAGAGGCGAAATTCAATGTATTGGAGCTACAACTCTTGACGAGTACCGCCAGTATATTGAAAAAGATGGTGCTTTGGAAAGAAGATTCCAAAAGGTAATGGTAGACCCTACCACACCTGAAGAGACTATTCAGATCCTAAATAATATTAAGGATAAGTATGAGGATCATCACAATGTAAATTATACCGAGGAGGCTATAAAAGCTTGCGTGCAGCTTACTGCTAGATATGTGACCGATCGCCATTTACCAGATAAGGCTATTGATGCCCTTGATGAAGCTGGTTCTCGTGTACACATTACCAGTATACATGTACCTCAGGAAGTAATCGAGCTTGAGAAGAAGCTTGATGAAATACGGGAGCAAAAAATACAGGTGGTTAAAAAACAGCGCTACGAAGAAGCAGCCCGCTTACGCGATGATGAAAAACGTGTAGAGGGTCAGTTACAGGAGGCGCAAGCTGCCTGGGAAGAAGAAGTAAAGAAAAACCGCGAAACTGTAGATGAGCCGGATGTGGCCGAGGTTGTGGCCATGATGACGGGAATTCCTGTACAACGTGTGGCTCAGCAAGAAGGCAAGCGCCTTAGTGGAATGACTGATGAGATGAAATCTCACATTATTGGTCAGGATGATGCCGTAGCCAAAATAGTTAAGGCAATACAGCGCAACCGTGCTGGGTTGAAAGATCCAAATAAACCCATTGGTTCATTCATATTTTTAGGACCTACTGGTGTTGGTAAAACACAGTTGGCAAAGGAACTTGCCCGCTCGTTGTTTGATAGTGAGGACAACCTCATTAGAATTGACATGAGTGAGTACATGGAGAAATTTGCCATCTCAAGATTGGTGGGAGCACCTCCGGGATATGTAGGTTATGAAGAAGGCGGACAACTTACCGAAAAGGTGCGCAGAAAGCCCTATTCAGTTGTATTGCTTGATGAGATTGAAAAAGCGCATCCCGATGTGTTCAATCTTTTACTACAGGCACTGGATGATGGACACATGACGGACTCCTTAGGCCGCAAGGTGGACTTCAAAAACACAATAATCATTATGACCTCCAATATAGGTACGCGCCAGTTGAAGGACTTTGGAACCGGAGTAGGTTTTGGTACAGCATCTCGTACTCAAGGTAAAGATGATATCACCAAAGGAGTAATAGAAACTGCATTGAAGCGCGCGTTTTCTCCTGAATTCTTAAACAGAATTGATGATGTTGTACTTTTCAATAACTTGAGTAAGGAGCATATTGTAGTAATAATTGACCTTGAGTTGGAAAAACTTTATAAGCGTATACATGAGTTGGGCTATAAAGTAGAAATGACTCAGGAAGCCAAAGAGTATATTGCTGATAAGGGTTTTGACGAGAAGTTTGGTGCCAGGCCATTAGCCCGCGCTATTCAAAAATATGTTGAAGACCCCTTAGCGGAGCAAATCATTAATTCCGAAATTGAGGAAGGCGATGAGATTGCTATAGCTTTAGAGAAAAATGAAGCTGGTGAAGATGAAATCACTGTAAAAGTGAAAAAACACGAAAAGGCTGAGGAAGAATAGACCTAACTGTTTTAGATAAATTGAGACCCGGTTTTGGAAAAGCCAGGCGGGGTTTTTACATTTTTACAAAACGAGTAACTTCATTAAAACTTGAATTTTTGATTTGTAGAATATATAAGGCATCAGGTAAGCGGCTTACGTCTAAAGCGAAGGCCGAATCTAGCAGTTCCACTTTTTGTTGATAAACCAGTTGTCCAGCCATGTTGTAAATGCGGAACTCAGCACCAGCATTCAGCAGACCTTCAAATTTTAATTCAGTTAGCACAGGATTTGGATAAATAGAAAAAGTTGGTGAAGGCTTGCCAGGTTCTGGCCTCTGCCTTGTTTCAATGAAATTTTTATATACAGTGATTTTTGCTTCAGGACAATCAAGATTAAGATCAACGTAAAAACCATCTTGTGAGAGCATATTGGTTTGTAATACCAATTCTAAGCTATCAAATACTGCAGGTGCTGTGAACTTTAAATTTTTGAATTTAAATATTTTGGCTGCACCAGAATCCAGGCTCACATTATTCACTTCCTTCAAGAAGAAATACTGATTCTCACAAACAGTATCCAGGTTATGCATAATGCCCAGTTCAAATCTGTCTTTCAAAGGTACACCTTCATTGGATATTAAAACACTTACATCCACATTAAACTCTTTTTCGTCATAATCCTCAAACCGGCTTACCGTTCCGCACCAAATACTATCAATCACAAGCTTACTATCAGTTACAATTCCCTGCTCTGAAATCATACCATGACTGCAGCAAAAATCACCCCCATAAACATAGGATGTGCTAGGTTGCCAACAATAATGAAGGTTAAAAGTGCCAATAGATATTACAGCATGTGAATTTCCCTTTTTAAAGGTATGAGGAAGGTTATATAAAAACCTACCTGTGGTATTGGGTATAGGCTGAAGGTTTGTTAAAGACATTCGAGTAAAATATAGATCATCACCGCCAATTAATTGATCTTTATAAACGTACAAAGAGTTAATAGACCCCCCCGATGGTAAATAGCTTTTGGTTGATACTCCTCCAACTTTCTTTAATCTAGCATCCAGCTTAATGATGGAATCTGGAGTGGAAATATATATATCATTTCCATCGACTACAAGATCATAAATAACATATCTAGTTATTAGTGTATCTATCGTTCCATCAAGGTTAACCAACTGAATCGAGTGAGGGGAAACGGCTTTTAGTAACACTTTGTCACCAAACATTACTAAGTACTTGTGATGCAGGTAGGTAAAACTTGGATACTTTGTTCTGAACTGAAATTTGGTATCAAACTGATATATACCATCCCAAAAGAAATAATACAATTTTTGCTGTGAAGTCTTTAAACCACCAATTGGAATTGTACTCAGATTCTCATCAAAAAACAGTTTTCTTCTCTTCTCATTTAGCGACAAATCCATTTCAATAAGTACAAAACCAAATGAAGGATCGGTTGCATTACATTGAGACCCTAACCCTGCCACCAGAACGATTCCATTTCCGGCTGGAATAGCCGAACCAGATATTTGGTAACCTTCAAGAGCCAAAAATTTCCTTACGAGAGTATCTCCCACATCATTAATCTTCAGCAATTCAACTTTGGAGGAGTCTCTGTCTGTGTG
>CAXBJE010000356.1:0-4017 GCA_963975525.1 uncultured Owenweeksia sp.
ACTCCATTTTAGCTGAATATGGCCTGCCACGGAACTTTCCGCCAGCCGTTGAAGCAGAAGCCGCCAATGTATCCGATACAATCTCAAAAGAGGAAATTGCCAAAAGAAGAGATTTCCGTGATACACTAACCTTCACTATTGACCCTCATGATGCCAAGGATTTTGATGATGCCCTCTCCTTAAAAAAACTGGAAAACGGCAATTGGGAAATTGGGGTCCACATAGCTGACGTAACCCATTATGTAACTCCGGGCAGTCAACTGGAAGAAGAAGCGGTAAAACGTGCTACCTCTGTTTATCTGGTAGATCGCGTAGTGCCCATGCTGCCTGAAAAGTTGAGCAACATGGTGTGTTCGCTTCGCCCACATGAAGAAAAGCTAACATTTTCGGCTGTGTTTGAAATGGACGATAATGCCAATGTGCTTAATCGCTGGTTTGGGCGTACAGTAATTTACTCCGATCACCGCTTTGCTTACGCAGATGCACAAGAGGTAATAGAAACCGGTAAAGGAACTTTGGCTGAGGAAATTACCACCATGAACCGCCTCGCTACCATCATGCGAAAGCAGAGAATGCAGGATGGCGCTTTGGCATTTGATAAAGTAGAGGTGAAGTTTGACCTTAACGAAAACAATGAGCCTGTTGGGGTTTACTTTAAACAAAGTAAGGAGGCCAACCACCTTATTGAGGAGTTTATGCTGTTGGCTAACCGTGAGGTGGCGGAGTTTGTAGGTAAAGACAAAAAGAACAATAAGCCTAGCAACAAAACCTTTGTTTACAGGATACATGATGAACCGAAGCCGGATCGACTGGCCGACCTTGGGAACTTTGTGAAACAGTTTGGCTATAACGTAAATACTAAAAACAAGAATGTTATTTCGCAAAGTCTAAACCGTATGCTGCAAGAGGTGAAAGGTAAAGGCGAGGCCAATATGATTGAAACCCTGACCATCCGCAGTATGGCCAAGGCCATTTATAGCACGGATAACATCGGGCATTACGGTTTGTCTTTTGACTATTACAGCCACTTTACCTCACCCATTAGGAGATATCCTGACATGATAGTACACCGACTTTTGCAACATTATCTGGATGGTGGTGCCCCTGCCAACAAAAACGAATATGAGGAGCTTTGCGAGCATTCGTCTGACAGGGAGAAGCTGGCCACAGAAGCCGAAAGGGATTCCATTAAGTATATGCAGGTAAAATTTATGCAAAAGCATATTGGCGAAGACTTTATGGGTGTAATATCCGGGGTAACCGAATGGGGGGTATTTATAGAGCTTATTGACAATAAGTGTGAGGGTATGATTCGCATCCGCGACTTTAAAGATGACTACTATGAGTTTGATGAAAAAAACTACGCCATAGAAGGTCAACGCAACGGAAAAATTTTCCAACTTGGCGACCAGATTATGGTAACGGTAAAAAATGCCGACCTTGATAGGAAGCAACTGGATTTTGTTCCTGCCTAAAAAGCCGTAATTTTAACAACTAGCCGACAAAACGCACCCATATTATGAACAGAAAGAATCTCGAAACACTAGTCTTAGTACTTGGCCTTTTGGTTATCGGAGCCGCAGTATTCTTCATCTTTATTCGCCAACAAACGCCAAGTTCCATTTTTGTCACCAACCTCATCATATCACTAGGGTTTCTTATTTACGTGATATATTCGATTTTGGCTACCAACAACCTCAATCGCGAAATAAGAGGGCTTACCAAGCAAGTTGCTGCGCTAAAGGCTGATATAACAAAAAAGAACAGTGAGCTTGAACAACGTGCTGCACGCATAAGCACATTGGAGGGTGAGGTGGCCGAGCGAAATGCTACCATTGAAAGTGCCAATGCTCAAATTGCCGAGCTTCAGGAAAATGTAACCACATTGCAGCAACAAGTACAAAACCTAACCCCACCGGAGCCGGGCCAACATATATAGCCGCTTATGCTGCAAGCCCTGCTTTATGCACTTCCGTTAGGAATTACCTTAAGTTTTGCCGCTGGCCCCATTTTTTTTGTAATTATTGAAACCAGTATTTCCAAGGGCCGTACTAAAGCGCTAATGCTGGATTTAGGCGCTGTAACCGCAGATGTTATTTTCATTCTTATTGCATTTTACGGCAGTCAATCCCTCATCCATTTTTTAGAAAATAATATTTGGGTAACCATTATTAGTGGCATTGGGGTAATGGTGTTTGGAGGGTACTACCTTTTTAAGTCAGGTATATCCGGGCAGTTTCAGCGCAAAACAGAGCTTAGCCGAAAGCGACTGTTTTTCTTCAAGGGCTTCCTTTTGAATTTTGTGAATGTGGGGGTATTCTTTTACTGGGTAGCCGTTACATTTTCAATTAGCCCCATGCTAAACCATGAGCCTAAAAAGATGTGGCTGTTTTATGCCAGCGTCATCTTTTTTTACCTGTTGGTAGATGGCTTCAAAATCTATTTTGCCAATAAATTTAAAGAGCGCCTTAAAGGCCGAACCATACAAATGGTGGAAAAGGTAATCGGGGTTATCCTTATCCTTTTTGGGATATATATAGTGCTGAGGAACGTGATTTGAGATTACTCAAATTTTGTCACGGTTTTTATAATTAACCCCACCAAAATGGACAATGCTCGGTAAAATAAAACCCCGAGCTGTTGCACGGGGCTTATTATATCTTACCCTTCGGGGCTTGTACATCGCAATAATTTTAAACCGTCCATGCAAATGGATTCTCTTGGGCCACTATTAGCTTAAGCACCTGCATTAAGACTTCCTTAAATCTTACATTTTATCACTCCTGGCCTTTCTCCTCCTCCTTTGCGGGATAAACATTATTGCTCCTTTGCAGGTCTGCCATCTCCCTTATGGGGTCAATGGTAATAGAGATAACATCCTTAAAAGGAATTTCTAAAGCAAGTTCCTTTTCGGGATGAGTCCAGGGCCATGGTTCTAAAAGCCTTACACCATCCTCATCGGGCGCACCCATCATACTTGCTAAGGGAACATAATACTTCCACTCCATGCCATCTTTGGTTTTTATAAAAATGCGCAATGGCATTGGCATCTCGCCAATCCGCTCAAGCACCAACAAGGTAGCACCACGGCTGTGAGCTCGCACATCTTTAATAGCATAGTCAATCCCCTTGGTGGTATTCATCCAAAAGTTTAGGTACCAGTCCAGCTGAATTCCGCTTACATCCTCCATCACTTTAATAAAATCCCAGGGATCCGGGTGCTTAAACTTCCATTTGTTAAAGTACACCAGCATACCCCTATCAAAATCTTCTTTGCCGATAATGTATCTCAACTGGCTTAAAAACAACTCCCCTCTTGAATAGGACGAAATGCTATAAGTCTGGTTAATGCTGAAGTAATCACCAGGGGTACTCAGCGGCTCCGGGCTTCCTTTCAAAAACAAATAAGCGTGTCCGCGATAAGCGCCCTCATGCGCATTTTGCTTGGGGTTTAAAGTCATTTGGTTTAAAACCTCCTCCTCAGCAAAAGAGGTAAACCCTTCATCCATCCAGGGGTATTGCGTTTCATTACTGGCCAACATTCCATAATACCAGTTATGGGCACTCTCATGCACCATCACACCAATAAGTCCGTTTATTTTTCCGGTTCCCTTCAACATGGTGCACATGGGGTATTCCATTCCACCATCACCCCCTTGAATTACTGAAAACTGGGGATAGGCATACTTCCCAAACTGCTTGTTCATCAACTTAAAAAACTGGGCTGTGTACTTTGGCAACCTGCTCCAGGTACTGTCCTGCTCCTTTAGGTAAAAGAAGTTTAACTCCAACCCATCAGGGCCAGGGTAACTGGTGCGGATATAGTCCTTATCGGCTGCCCAGGCAAAGTCATGCACATCCTCCGCATGGAAACTCCAGGTGCGTTTTCCCTTTTTACTTTTTTGGAGTTTATAGGTTTTCAGGCCGTCCTCCTCGCCTACTACTTCCCAGTTAGCTGCTTCTGTAAGGTGTACTCCGGTACCGCCAATTTTATACTGGTAGTCTATATTAATGTTT
>CAXBJE010000357.1:0-4014 GCA_963975525.1 uncultured Owenweeksia sp.
CAGAGGACTCCAAAGCTGGTGAGAACAATATTATCGCTCTTTCATTTCATGTGCATTACTGGGACAGGCTGGGCTGGAGCGACCCCTATAGCAATCAGAAGTATTCAGACAGGCAACGGGATTATGGCAAAAAACTAAACATCAGAAAGGTGTTTACCCCTCAGATGATAGTAAATGGGATGTACTCCTTTGTAGGCTCCGACAAAGAAGAAGCGGACAAGGCTATAAAAAAGGCGCAGGCTGAACCAATGCCATCCACAGTCACCATTTCCGAGGTTGTAGTGGAGGGTAACTATTGCCAGTTTAAGTATCGCTTATCAGAGTCTTCAAGAAACACCACTGTAAACTTTGCCCTTACAGAAGATGGGCTGACACAGAAGGTGCTGAGAGGAGAAAACAAGGGCAAAACACTAAAGCATGATAATGTGGTAAGAGCCTTTAAACAGCATGAAGCACCTAAAAAAAGTGGAGAGGTATTATTGAAATTACCTGATGATGGCGATATCACAAAAATGAGCGTGGTGGTCTATGTGCAGCAAAATAAGGATTTGAAAATAGTTGGTGCCAGCTCCAAAAGGATTTAGTTGCTGAATTCCACTTGCCATAACTCAACTTGGCATTGAAAAACTATTATGCTTAAGGAAACCAGCCCAACCCAAAATTGCAAAGCAATTTGACCGCGGCCTTCAAATAAATTATGTTCTGATTGCAGCTTAGGCTTACTAAGACTGAGAAGTTCCTCTCGGCTGAGCCGAGACGGAAATCACTCAGCCGCAGTTAGCCTGAGCAAAAAACAGGTTGTAATTTATTTGTAAGCCTTGATTTTTTGGTTCTTTTTGATCAAGCAAAAAGGACAAAGAATAAAAAGAAGCAGCCTACTTAACAGTGTTGTAGCTCCAAAAAGGCTCCTTAATGCTTTAAGGGTAGCTATGTTAGGGTCTTACTAAAATGTAAAACTTAGTCATCATTCATAACCTCCGTTTGATTACGGATTGATTCATCATGAACCTGTGTGTAAACACCCTTCAAAAATGTTTCACTCAGCCCCAGCGGCAGGCCTTCCTCTAAACTTCTTCTAAGCACATACTCCCAGTGCTCACGTTGAAAAATGGTAACATTATTCTCCTTTTTGTAAAGGCCAATTTCTCTGGCTAAATGCATCCTCTCTGCGTACTGTCGTAAAATGGCAAGGTCAATCTGATCGATTTCCTCCCTTAATATTTCCATTTTATTAAGGAATTCTTCATTATCGGCAGTAGGCCTCCGCACAATAATATGAGAAATGATTTCCAGTAATTGTGCAGGTGTAACCTGCTGCTTAGCATCACTAAGGGCTACATCTGGGTTGATGTGGCTCTCCACCATTAAGCCATTCATGTTTAGGTCCATTGCTTTTTGAGCAACATGGGGTATTAACTCCGGGGAACCACTAATATGACTTACATCGCAAATCACCGGTAAATCCGGGAATTTTCCCATCAGCTCCAATGGTATTTCCCAAAGGGGTTTATTGCGATAAGGGGCGCTATTATGAAAATGAAAGCCCCGATGAATAGCCGCCAATTGTTCTATGCCTGCTCCATTAATCCGCTCCAATGCACCTATCCAAAGTTGTAAATCAGGAACCATTGGGTTTTTTACCATTACAGGAATATCAACACCTTTAAGGGCATCAGCAATAGCCTGTACCGAAAATGGATTAACCACAGTACGGGCGCCAATCCATAGTACATCAACTCCATGTTTTAAGCAGGCCTCTACATGACTGGCATCTGCAACTTCGGTAGTGGTTTTTAGTCCGGTTTCTTGCTTCACCTCTTTTAGCCATTCCAAAGCCCTTTCGCCAGCACCCTCAAATGTATTGGGCCTGGTGCGCGGCTTCCAAACACCTGCTCTAAATAGCGCATTTGGAAACTGAGCAGCAATTTGTTTAGCGGTGCTCAATACCTGCTCAGGAGTTTCAGCACTGCATGGTCCAAAAATATATAGGGGGTTGGCATCTTTAGGAAGCCAGGCTATCGGTTTCACCGTCAATCCATTCATATTGCTTTCTCTGCTTTAAGCTGCCGTGCGAAGGTATTGAAGAATATTGAGGGCAAAGTGCATCTATTTACACCTTCTATCCACACTTTCGCCTTTACTATTTTGTGATTAGTCAATTACTGATAAACCCAGAGTAAAACCGGTTTTTCTACATTTTTCAAGAGCCCGTCCAAAAACTTCATTTGATTGTTTGATACTGCCGGGCATCCCCACCCTTCAGGCGTACCTGATGGATACGTTTCATTATCACCAACCATATCCCAGGAGTGTAAAACAATGGCTCGTGAAAAGGCCTTGCTATTGCTGGCCTCTAAACCATGTAGTTTGTAATTAATGTTAATTCCCCAGTTGCTGTAGCCCCGGCTTCCAATTTTGTATTTACCCAAAGAGGAACAATGGCTTTCAGGAATATTATTGAATTTCGGTTCTTCTTTTGACTGATCACTCCCCCAGGCACCATCGCAACATCCGTGGCTACAAAGGCCCGCACTAAGAATGGAGTCATTTGCGAACTGATAAACAAATAGCCTGTTTTTACCGGAATGTCGGCTCATATCTACCAGCAGGCAAAACTCAGTATTCATATCATTTTGCTCACAATACCTAAGTGCCTCATGCGCTTTTAGCCGTAAGCTTGTTTGGCTTTCGCCAGATGGATTTATCATCCAAAACATTGAAAACGTAATGGACAAAAGATGGGCTAGGAAGCTTGTCATACAGAAAAAAACGAATGCTCAATTCTGATATTGCAGACCTCTATGAGTTGGATATGGCTATTAAAAAGCAAACTCCACTAGATTTTTGAAACCTTAAATACCGAAGTCTCTCCCAACTCATTTTTAATCCTGATAAAATAGAATCCTGAAGGGCCAACCAGCTCCAGATTAACCTTGCGTTGTTTTTGGAAGTTCGCGCTTTCAACCATCTTTCCCTGTGGGTTAAGCACTGTCAGCTCAATCATCTCATACCCTTCTTCAAAACTTATTGAAACCAAACCAGTGGTTGGGTTTGGAGATATAGATATATTCTTCTTAGCAGCACCATATTCAGTGTATCCAATAGTATTTACAATAAAACAACCAGAAGTATCCACGCAACCTTCTTGCGTTACTTCCACCGCATAATTACCATTGCCAGGAGGATGAAAATTTCTAAAAGCAGCACCCATTATTAGTGACATACCATTATTGCAATCCAACCACTGAAATGTTGCCTGACTGGCAGTAGCTGCTAAACTGGTTCCATTTCTAACCACTGTAGTATCGACATTTTTTAGAGTTAAATTAAGAGTTACAATACTGTCACAACCCTTTGAAGTTAATAAAGTATCCTTAGCCTGAAATTCATTTTTGGTGTAAGTAACACCATTGGTCCATTTAAAACTGTACCCACAGTGATTATAGGTATCTATACCGGCTTTATTTCGGTTTATGGTGAGATTAAGGGTTACCAGGCTATCGCACCCAGTGGCATTTGTAAGGGTGTATGAGGGTGTATTAACACTACCGTAATACGTATTACCATCAATCCATTTATAGTTGTTACAGGCCGTAATATTATCTATCCCAACATTTGGTGCTCCCATAGTTAAGTTGAGGTTTACTACACTATCACAGCCTTTGGCACTTGGCAGTGTAAATGTGGCCGATGAGTTACTGGATGTATATGTAATTCCATCTATCCATGTAAATGTTGGTGCACATGTATGCTTAAAAAACTGCCCCGTCTTAGGATAATTTATTATCAGGTCTAATTTTATAATAGAATCACAATTGTTGCTGTTTACCAACGTATCATAATATTGACCACTTACTGTATATGTAGTGTTGTTTATGGGCCAGGTAAAAGTGCTACAAGCTGTAGCATCCATTTGCAAATATGATTTGCAGTTTACCTCTGCAGCACCAACATCTCTTACCCCAACTATGGGTTTGTTTTGGGCATCACTCAAGTCCAAAGGATTTCCTGCAT
>CAXBJE010000358.1:0-4012 GCA_963975525.1 uncultured Owenweeksia sp.
CATTCTTAATTATCAAAAAGGCAACACTTTCGGTTTTCTCCAAAGTGGCGAGAAGGGTGTCGCTAAGGTTTCTTTGGTTGTAACCCTCAGCCAATTGCCAGTCAGTGCCGCCCCCTGCCTGGATGTTGCGAGTATCAAAGTATTGGGCATCACTAATGGTAGCTGTTTTTTCTCCATGCAGGTAAGTTGCCCAAACCCCTTTAAGCAGGTATTGATTTCCCGTAAGGAAAAGACCGAGAACGACAAGACCAAGAATGAGCAGCAGTATTGCGAGGAAGCGGAGACAGGTTTTCATAGTAGAAAAAAATGTTGAGTTTTTGGGCAAATCATGAATTCCAATTGCCGAGTTTTAAACCAGATATTGAGGAATAGTGTTTTATATTATTGGATATTAACTCCAACTCATTAGTAATTGCCTGACCAGCAATAAGTAAATCGGGAGTTCCTATTTGAATACCTTTTCTGCGAAGTTCTCCATATTTATTAGCTGAGACTTTTATAGATTGTTCTGTAATTCTTATCACAGAACAGTTTTCGGCAAACAGTAGGAAACTTTCAATTTGTTTTGTGGCCTTTCGGTATTCTAATCCCGCCAAAATTTCATAGTAGGTAATCTCGCTAAAAGTCAGGGTTGAATAATGTCCTAGATACTGGTCAACCTTACTTTTAACATTTTCGTTTCCTTTCAGGTAATAGGATAGAATATCAGTATCGATGAGAGCTTTATGCAAGGTCAGGATATTCTTGATGAACCTCTCTTGCGGTTTTCATGCAAGTCGGTAGTTAGCTCCTCCGGCAAATCCAGATCAGAAAAGATTCCGGCAAAAGATAAAATATCATTTTTCGAGCTTGTACCTTTTTCAAGATGGCTAACATATTCCTCCAGCGTTTGTAGCTTTTCTACGGTAAGCTTCTGTATTCTTTTAAAAAGATTCTGGCTTATTTTCTCCTTTCTGGTCATGATCTTGCTGTTTGCGTTAAAGATAGCAAAACAGCTAATTTGAGAAATACTCCACCTCAAAAATCTCTTCAAAATACCTTTTCGCTTTTTCCTTCACCTCCTCCATGGGCACTTTGTAGCCCAGCTCCTTTTCAAGGGAGGTTACATCCTTGTCTTCAATCCCACAAGGGATGATATTTTTGAAATAATTGAGATCAGTATTTACGTTAAATGCCCAGCCATGCATAGTTACCCAGCGGCTTGCCCTTACACCCAATGCTAATATTTTTCGGGCGGTAGGTTTACCAACATCCATCCACACTCCAGTTTCAGTAGGTGCTCGTTCTCCTTGTAAACCATAGTCGGCCATTACTTTAATAAATATCTCTTCGAGGTAGCGCAAGTATTTATGTACATCTGGAAAAAACTGATCTAAATCTAAAATGGGATAGCCCACTAGCTGACCCGGCCCGTGATATGTAATATCACCACCCCGGTTTATTTTGTAATAGGTGGCTTCAATTTCATGCAACTTTTGTGGTGGTACAAGGAGATTGGCTTCGTCACCACTTTTGCCCAATGTGTACACATGAGGATGCTCACAAAACAGTAGGTGGCTGCTCGTTTCCACGTGCTCTGTTTCTGGTAATTTTCGGTTACCAAATTTGGTATTTACCGTATGGTCAAAGAGAGAAGTCTGATAATCCCAGGCCTCTTTATAGTCAATCAGGCCAAGGTCTTTAAAGTAAACCTTGGTTTTTACACCGGTAGTTTTGATAGCTCAGATTTTAGCAGGTCAATGGATTTGATATCCATAATATCAACCTGGTTTATTTCAGAAAGGTAGTAGGAAACCCAGTCGCCAAAGTGTACAAGGTAAAGAGCACGTTCAATAGGGCTGTTGCCCTTACTCCAAAGCTCCAACACTTGGTTTGTCTTTTGTCCAATAATGGATTTGTTTATTTCAATGCGTTTTTGGTTGCGGTTGAAGTCGGTTTCATTTCTCAAAAAGATGGCTGCATACTTATTGGATCCACCTTCCCAGCCCACAAGTTCGTTGTGGTTCATTTCAGGTACGGCCGCTTCCCAGCTCAGCATTTTGGCATTTTCATTAAACTGTTGTCTCCAACGTGCAGCAATACCAAGGTTGCCATTTACGGCATACACCACAGGAATGTGCCCTTTTAAGTGGCTGCTCATTCTTTCGGCCTCAACAAGTGTATCAGCTTCTTCGGCATTTATAAGGCGAACAGCGGCTTCCAGATCTTTTTGAACTGTGAGTTTGGCTATGCCATAAAACTCCATGTAATAACATAAAAAGGCAAAGGAATAGGCGAACATGCTGCGAGGAGGATTGCCACCGCGCATGGTAATTACATTTAGCCCGCCTCCTTTGGCAATTTGGTAGAGTTCTCCACCGGAGGTAATGCAAGCCACTTCGGCTCCGCTTTTAAGTGCATGCTTGGTAGCAGAAAGAGTTTCTTCAGTATTTCCGCTATAGCTGCAGGCAATCACCAGAGTGTTTTTGCCAACAAAGCCAGGAAGCATATAATCTTTATTTACAACTACAGGAACGGTAGCTGTAGCTGCTACTAAATCGGCTACTAGTGTGCCGCCAATACCAGAGCCTCCAAGGCCTGTTATCACCACATTGTGAATTTCAGTTTTGGGTGCATTGAGGTTCAAACCGTCAATGGTATCAAGTGCCTCGGCAATTTGCTCGCTAAAGTTGGAAATAAGATCTTTCACGTAAGTGGTGATTTAATGAATTCGTAAAACTACTGCGAAAAAACTACTGCCACCAAAAGGTTTCGGTGAATTAATAGATTCAGGCGATTTGAGGGTAGATTTTACGCGTTTCCTTTATGGCCAACTTGGGAACTTGGTAGAATGAAATACAAACAAGAGAAAGAAAGGTGAAATATGCAGTTGTATAAATTGGAGTAATTGACTCAAAGGGAGTTCGTGCTATGAACCCAGGAATGAAGGCAACGAAATATAGCACCCAGCCTAAGGCTTTGTTTGTTTTCCGTGGTAAAAACATATCTATTTTCTGCAGTTTTATATTGTTGATTAGCATAACAATAAGAAAGGAAAACACAATACCTACAAAAAACCACTCCGCTTTAGCCTGCCACTGATCAATGATAATTGTCCAGAAAAGCGTAAGCAATCCTACTACCATCAGGTAGGGCCATTTTAAAAACTGCAACAGAGTTTTACCAACTAATAGCCATGTTTTCTTAGTAACATTGAATTCGGCTTCCAAAACGTACTTCCTAAAACCTTCTTTACCACCAAATTCACGGTGCGAAACCAATAAGGATTCCTGAAATCCTATTTTTGGATTAATTCTTTGAACGTTTTCGACAGCGGTTGCAAAATGGTCAATCAATTCTGCTTGTATGTCGTAATATTTTACCCCGTTGTTACTTAGGTAGCTCTTTATTGCTTCTATCTTTTCAGCTTCCATATTACACGGTTTTGGGTGTGATAATCATTTGCACGGATGAGAGAAATTCTTTGAGTTGTGCCAACTTGTCCTCGCTGGCTTTCTTTCCTTTTGCGCTAAGCGAATAGTATTTACGAACCCTGCCAGAAACCGGACGGTGTTCCGCTATAAGCAAACCGTTTTGCTCCAGCTTGTGAAGCGCTGGGTAAAGTGCCCCTTCGGTAATTTTCATTTGGTCTGCGCTAGCTTCCTTTATTTTTTGGATGATTTCATAGCCATACATCTGGCCGTTATCCGCTAGTAACTTTAGCACAAGTGTAGATAGTGCGCCCTTTAAAAGAGAGTTGTCTTTCATAGGACGAATATACTAAAGAATCTTAGGTATAGAAAAAAGGAGAGTAGCGCTACTTCTTAAAAATAGTCTTCTGGAAAAGTAGCAACAGCCCAACTCCAACAGATATGGAAGTATCGGCTACATTAAAAATGGGCCTGAAGAAAATAAAATAATCTCCACCCCAAAAAGGCAGCCATTCGGGGAGGTAACCTTTATATAGTGGGAAGTAGAACATATCTACTACCTGGCCATGAAACCAGCCAGCATAACCCCCTTCTGCCGGTAG
>CAXBJE010000359.1:0-3989 GCA_963975525.1 uncultured Owenweeksia sp.
GTTGGGATTAAGGTCTTCAGGTTTTACCCATTTACGGGTATGAAATTTTAATTCGGGCATTCTAATAGGTGTTCTTATTATTCAATTTTATAAAACAGGATTAGTGCAATCCTTCAACAGGTGGCCCACCGGCAGCGGCTACTTTATTGGCCAGTACTTTAAGGTTGGAATCAATCGCCTCAAGTTTGGTTTTTAATTCTTTTAATTCCTTTTTGGCAATTTGCTCTGCTCTCATTGCCGTTGGGGTAGGGCCATAGGTAGAGTTTGAAAGTGCCATGTATATCATGTCTATTCTATCATCCAAACTCGGGCTGTTCTTTTCGCCAACCTTGTTTTTGCCAACATTCCCAAATACCACATTCATCATTTTTGTGATGCTGTCCTCCGCAGTTTCTATTTCCTTTAGCAAATCCTGGTTCTGCATGCCGGCCTGCTGATAAGCCACTCCAAGGGCACGTGTGGTTCTTGAGCTATTTCTGAGGTTATTCACAAAATAGCTGTGCTCCATAACCAAATCTTCATAGCTGCGCCAAAACTCATTGCGCTGTCCGGCTAGTGGGTTACTAAGCGTTTGCTGGTAAAGCGTTTCTACCATAAAACTCTGTTTTTCTGATAAGTTGGTTATTTTACCTTTCTCTTCCTTTTGCAGCTGTACAAAGTATTCTCCCGGAGGGGCCATCAGGCCTTCACCACTTACTTTTTTCTGATTTAAAGTAACTACCCGTTTTGAAGGATGTTTTAAGTCCCAGGCAACTCTGTGAAACCCTTTGCCCGTGGGGCCGGAAACCTTACGGATTACCTTTCCATTAACATCAGATATTACAAGCCATATCATCACACTGTCTTCCTGCTGCTCCATTTCAATTTTATCCCAGCCAGGGAAGGGGATGTCCGCATTGGTTTTGTTCAGTTCCTTCTCCGCCTCTTGTCTTTTAGCTTTTAAGGTGGTGTAGCCATCCTTCAAACTATAAGTAAACACAGCTCCAAACGGAGGATTATCTGCCACAAAATGCGCTTCACCTTGACTGCCTTTATTGTCGCCAAAACTTAGGTTGGGCTTTGGAATATACCACAGGGCCTTGCGTGATGGATAAAGTCTAGCCTCAGATTTAAGGGCCGCTTCATCAATCTGGCGAAATGCGCTGATGTCATCATAAACATAAAAACTGCGGCCAAAGGTGGCGGCCACCAAATCGTTTTCCCTACGCTGTATAGTTAGGTCTCTAACAGGGATTGCAGGCATTCCACCTTTCAGTTTAGTCCAACGGGCACCCGCATCAACACTAAAGAAAATACCGAATTCGGTTCCAATAAAAAACAAGTCTTTATCTACGTGATCTTGTACCAGTCGCCAAACGAGGTGTTTGTCAGGTAGGGTGGAGCCAATATTTGTCCATGTTTTACCTGCGTTGGTGCTTTTAAACAAATAAGGCTTAAAGTCACCACCCTTGTGATCATCCAATGCTACGTAAACAGTGTTGGCATCAAATAAGTCCGCTTTAATATCATTAACATAAGCAGTAGAGGGTACTCCCGATAATTTAGAAACCGGCACCTCGGTCCAGCTTTCGCCACCATTGGTGGTAATTTGAAGTAATCCGTCATCTGTACCAATGTATATCAGCCCTTCCTGTAAAGGAGACTCAGCAATAGAGGTAATGGTGCTGAAGTTGGACATGGCGTACAAGTCCCAGGGGTTGTCCCAGCTTTGCTTACGCCCCATAATCGGAAGTTCAATTCGCTCCTGATCTTTAGTTAAGTCCGGAGAAACAGCTTTCCAGCTATCCCCACGATCATCTGATCGCCACAGGCGCTGTGAGCCGTGATATATACGTTTCGGGTTGTGTGGACTTACAAATATCGGGGCATCCCAATTGTAGCGTTCATAGTCTTCGCCCTCTTCTGGCTGTGGCCTGATGTATGTAACCTCGCCTGTAGGAACATCTATCCTAACCAAATTACCTTGTTGCCATTGGGCATACAAAATATTGGGATTTCCAGGCTCCGTAGCAGGTTGATGGCCATCTCCAAAAAGTGCCACTTTCCAGTCGGAGTTTTGAATGCCGTTGCCATTATCAGTTCTGGAAGGCCCACCCTGAGTGTTGTTATCCTGTGTGCCTCCATAAATGTTGTAAAAGGGTTTAGCGTCATCCACAGCCAATTTGTAAAACTGGGTGATGGGCATATTATTAATAAACCTCCAGTTTTGCCCCAAATCAAAGCTTTCATATAAACCACCATCGGTACCAACCAAAAGGTAATTTGGGTCAGAAGCTTTAAATGCCATTGCATGGTTATCAGAGTGCTTATGCTTTTCAGGCATCCTGTTAAAGGTTTTTCCACCATCTTCCGATACCTGTACCCGAACATCCATAAGATACAAACGACCCTCGTGGTGAGGGGAGGCATACAACTCCTGATAATAATGAGGACCGGTAGCGCCACTTACCGCATCAGATTGTTTGCTCCAATTGCTTCCCCTGTCGGTTGATTTGTAAACTCCACCTTCACGCTGGTCCAGCTCTATTGCGGCATAAAGCACATCGGGGTTTTGTCGAGAAATAGCCAAGCCAATTTTACCCATATTGGATTTTGGAAGACCTTCGTCCAGCTTTGTCCAGGTTTCTCCAGCATCCTCACTTCGGTAAAGTGCTGTTTTTGGACCACCTCCTAAATAGGCTGCCACAGTGCGGTGCCTTTGCCAAGTAGCCGCATATAGGCGGTTAGGATTTCTTGGGTCAACCACAATATCCGTAACTCCGGTCCATTCTTCGTCTCCCAAGGTTTTTCTCCAGCTTTTGCCACCATCTGTTGTTTTGTAAAAACCACGCTCGCCACCTTTGGTCCATAGTGGGCCCTGTACTGCAACCCAAATTGTGTTGCTGTTATCAGGATGCACAATAATCTTGGATATATGCTCAGACTTGGTAAGCCCCATGTTCTGCCATTTCTTGCCGCCATCATTACTGCGATAGATACCATCTCCAAAACCAACGTGCCTGCCACCTACATTTTCACCCGTGCCTAGCCAAATGGTGGACGAGTTATTGGGATCGATGGTGATACAGCCTGTGGAGTAGGAGGTTTGATCATCAAATACAGGCTGCCAGGAAATTCCGTTATTGGTGGTTTTCCACACCCCACCAGAACCTACAGCCACGTACCAGGTACTCTCGTCATTTGGATCAATGGCAATGTCGGCAATTCGGCCAGACATAAAGGCCGGGCCTATGCTGCGCATTTTCAGTCCGCTAAAGTTATCAGCCGCCCAAATATCATTTTTCTCCTGTGCAGAGAGAGGCATTGCAGCTATTCCAAACAAAAGGAAAAGCAGAATTAGAAAGGGGGTTGATTGAGGTTTGTTGGACTTCATATTTTATGATTTTGATTTGCAGCGCATGAAAGTAATGAAAGTAGCTGAGAGAGGATTGAAGCAGATTTAGTAGTTTTCATCGCTATTAGAAAAACCTCCGTTTTGAAAAACTTGCTCCCTCTTTTATTGACTGTGATTACAATTAATCTGTCTGCTCAAAATGACCGCGACTCCTCCAATTTCCGAGTGGGGATATTTGCCGGGTATTACATTTCAGGTAATTCTACAGCGGCTTATTTTAATGCCAGTGATAATAACCGGCTAGTGAACTTTATGGAGATTCCACAGATTGAAAACCAAATAAGGGAATCGCTGAACGGTTACAATTTTGAGTTGGAGCAATACGCACAGGATATGCGCTATAACAAAACAGCAGCTTTTGAGTTGCAGGCCAGCTATCTGTTTGGCAAAAACTGGAATGTTTCTTTGCGATTTCATTCGGTAAACCTGGAGGCCAGCAGCATATTTACACTTAGGGTTGATCGTCCCAGCCAAGGTAATCCACAAACCCTAGATCCTTACCTGGAAGAAGCTCAGATCAGCGGAAAGGAATCTCGCTCCCACATTGAGCTTGGATTGGGAAAGGAGTTTGTATTTGGCAATAACGTGTTTGTAC
>CAXBJE010000360.1:0-3989 GCA_963975525.1 uncultured Owenweeksia sp.
GATACCAATCATCAGTATAGCTAACTGTGGAGATTATTTGGCCATTTTGGGAATGCAGAGTAACGGTGTTCCCCGAATTGGTTAAAGCTACAGAAGACATATCCAAGCCTAGTATTGGTAAACCTGATGGAAATTCGCTAACGCCTTCATCCTTGGTGATTACCACAAAACCATTGGCCGGAAGATTGTATGTCGGTAAAACCTCCGTAGAACTTCCAGCCATTAAAACCCAGTCTTTCAACTCTATAGGAAAAGGTGTGGTGTTATATAGTTCAATATACTCCCTTTCGGGTAAAGCATTTGGAGGTATTCCAATCACAGGATTTGGATCTACCATTAATTCGTTAATAATAATATCCCCAGTTTCTGGATTATAGAAAGAAAACATGGCCGAATCCTTTGCGGTGTTTCCGAACAAATCTTCCACTCCATCTACGTTTAACCTATAAGCCTGTCTATTTTGAAAGGAATTGGAAAAACTCAAATGAACCGTTAAATTGTCATTATCCAGCACGGCTAAAAAGGGTTGCCCAATACCCAAATTCACCTGATAGTTGCTTACAGACTCAGCTGTGGTTTTTTCCACCGGTTCATTAAACAATATTTCCAATGATGAATTGCTAACAACCTGTACACTTGATATTTCCGGGCTTTTTGTATCAGAAAAGGCCTTGCCGGAAAGAGAGAAATTATCAAAGTAAAATTTATCTGAACGCGTACTGGTGTACGTACATTCCACTCCAAAAAAGGAACTTGTGGTATGGCTGTTTTCAAAAGCTGAATCAACAGTGGTATAGTTGGTGCCTCCTCCGGTATCTACATTAAGTACCCAAAAACCGCTGCTATCTCTTGTTACTTTAATGCCAACCTCCACAACGTTTAAATCCACCCAATCATCGGTGGTTTCAACAATAAGAGATGTAGAGTTGCCTGTTTGCCTATATAAACTAACCCGGTCATTTGAACTTCCTCCAATCCTAACATAGTAGCCATTTAAACTCCCAGAAAGATTGGGCTGATCGCTAACAAGGAAAATTTTTGAGTAGTTGCTGGAAGATGGATTGAACTCCATACGAGCATAAAACTCCCAGGTGGCGTCATTAATGATTGGGCTTACTGTAGATAAATAAGCGCTACCTGCAGCAACATCCTTTAAATGTAATTCCAGATTGGCATCTACTTCAAAAACCGTATCCCCTGACCAGATTGGGTTGGAAGAATAGTTTCCGTCTGAAAAACTATCCGTAATAAACACTTGAGAAAAGGCAGTGGTGGAAATTAAAAGTAAGGTTATGGTTCTGAGCATCATGTACAATTAGGCTAAATTTGCAACGGCTTAATTCAGGTCATTAAATTAAACTTAATTTTTTCAATTTATGCGTTTAGCGGTAGTTGGCGCCACAGGTATGGTTGGCACCGAGATTTTACAAGTTCTTGAAGAAAGGAACTTACCCATTGATGAATTACTATTGGTTGCCACAGAGAAATCTGTGGGAAAGGAAATAATGTTTAAGGATAAACCTGTAACTGTTATTTCTATGGATGCTGCCATTGCCGCCAAACCTGACTACGCTATATTTTCCGCTGGTGGCAATACCTCTTTGGAATATGCCCCAAAATTTGCCGAGGCCGGTACTACAGTTATTGACAACTCTTCGGCCTGGAGGATGGACCCTGACAAGAAGCTAATTGTACCAGAAATTAATGGACATGAGCTTTCGGATTCTGATAAAATCATCTCAAACCCAAACTGCTCCACTATTCAATTAGTGATGGTGCTGAAACCACTTCACGAAAAGTACACTATAAAAAGAGTGGTGGTGAGTACTTACCAAAGTATTACCGGCACGGGCGTTAAAGCCTTAGAGCAAATGAATAATGAGCGTGAAGGTAAAAAAGGTGATATGGCGTATCCTTATACTATTGACCGCAATTGCATACCTCATTGCGATGTGTTTATGGACAATGGTTACACCAAGGAAGAGATGAAGTTAACCAACGAAACCAAAAAGATACTTGGTGGCGAGAATGTACACGTAACGGCAACAGCTGTGCGCGTACCTGTAATGGGTGGCCATTCTGAGAGTGTGAACATTGAGTTTGAACAAGAGTTCAATACTGCAGATGTAAAAAAGCTATTGGCCAATACACCGGGTATTACTTTGCAGGATCAGCCTGAAATGAATACCTACCCCATGCCACTATATGCAAAGGGAAAAGACGATGTATTTGTTGGTAGAATAAGAAGGGACCTTAGCCAGATTAACACGCTAAATTGCTGGATTGTGGCGGATAACCTCAGAAAAGGTGCTGCCACCAATGCCGTGCAGATTGCTGAGCTTTTGATAAAGAAGAGGGAGCTGGTTTAGGAAATTTGAAATGTCCAACTCTAAACCCTAAACAAATTCAAAAGGCAAAATACTAAAATCCGAAAAGTCCCAAACTCGTTTCTTGCTTTGAAATTAGAATTTCGGACTTGTTTGGTATTTCGAGTTTAGAATTTAGAATTTAAACTTTCATCCCTTGGCTTGGCTTTTGCGTAAATAACAGCAAAAGAACATGATGATGAAAAAGTGGTTTATATTATCAGTTGGCTTGTTGCTCACCTTTGGAGCAGTAGCGCAAACTCAAAACAAACAGAAAAAAATGGAGAGAGCATTATTTGCCTCAGGATGTTACTGGGGTACCGAATATTATCTGCAACAGCAGGAGGGTGTTATCTCCACTACTGTGGGATACACAGGTGGGCATGTACCCAACCCTTCGTACAGGCAAGTGTGCACAGGAACAACCGGGCATGCTGAAACGGTAGAGGTGATTTATGACCCGGAGAAAACAGATTATGAAACTTTAGTTAAGATTTTCTTCAACACGCATGACCCAACACAGGTAAACCGCCAGGGGCCGGATATTGGCGAGCAATATCGCTCAGCAATATTTTACCTCAGCAAAAGCCAAAAGCAGATTGCAGAAAAAGTAATAAAACTGCTGGAAGACAAGGGCTATAAAGTGGCCACTGAACTTACCAAGGCCACGGAGTTTTATTCTGAAGTAGATGACAAGCACCAAGACTATTACGTAAAAAGTGGCGGAACACCTTACTGCCACAAGTACACGGAGAGGTTTAAATAGCTGGAATATTTGAAAAATGTAAAAGCCGAAGTGAAATCCTTCACTTCGGCTTTTTTATGGTATTAACTCTATAATTTAAGGCTGATGACTAATCATCATCTTCATCAGATGGCTCTTCAATGTTATCAGTTCCCACATCGTCAGATCCTGTGTCGTCATCATCGTCATCATCGTCCAAAAAGGCTTCAATCTTGGCGTCCATTTCCACACTTACCTTAATCAGGTATTTTGTGTCTTTGGTTTCAAAAGGCACAGCCTTTACGTTTTCGCCTTTAGCGTTCTTAAATTTGATGATGTCTTCATCCTCGTACCCATAAGGATAGCGGTCTGTAAAGAGATCTAAAATCTCTTTAGTAACATTTTTGTAATCAACGATTACTCGTTTTTTGTCTGAAGAGGGTGTAGGTTTCATAACAACTTACAGGTTTCAATTTAATAGTTTAGGAGCCATGCAAAAATTAGTGGCGCCACAATAGTAGCATCCGATTCTACGATAAACTTAGGTGTATCAATATCTAACTTACCCCAGGTTATTTTTTCATTTGGTACAGCACCTGAGTAGGAACCATAGCTGGTGGTAGAGTCAGAAATCTGGCAAAAGTAACTCCAGAATGGTATATCCTCCATCTCTAAATCCTGATAAAGCATTGGTACCACACATATAGGGAAATCACCGGCAATACCTCCACCTATTTGGAAAAAGCCAACGCCTTTACCTTTTGAATTTTCAACATACCAGTCAGCAAGCCAGGTCATGTACTCAATACCACTCTTCATGGTAGTTGGGGTCAATTCCTTTTTCATGCAATAGCTGGCAAAAATATTCCCCATGGTACTATCCTCCCATCCCGGGCAGA
>CAXBJE010000361.1:0-3983 GCA_963975525.1 uncultured Owenweeksia sp.
TGACGCACATGACAGGACAAAAATTATGATCAAAGGGCCGGTTTTCTCCTTCTCAAAAATATCGAGCGCACGGAAAAACATAAACCACAGGTAAGAAATAGCAAAGGAGAAAACTATGGAGGCAACAATAAGTGCATTCCTTGTTTTGAAAAGGTTTAAATGGCCGGCTATATCAGGGTGAATCAGGTATAGCGCATACCCCATAAAAAGTAAAAAACCAATGGCATAGACTGATCTTCTTTGATAAGCCTGAGCCTTAAGATTATTGGTTTCCTTAGCTTCAATAAAATCTCCATAACCCAGATAGATTAACAAGAGGACCGAAATACCGAGTATTACCATAGTTGCAGTTGGCTTTTGAGATTTGAAAACTAAGGAAAAATGAAGCCGCTGTTCAAATTCACTATCAAATTACTCGAAAACTTACTTTTGCCTATCTACTTCCTTGCATGACCAATCTGGATTTAACCTTTAAGCAGCAGCTTTACCAAGAGTGCCTCTCCATAGTCACTAAAAAACTGGAGCTTATAAACTCCGCTTTCGCAGAAAGCAGGGAAGCACTTGGCTCAGAAGCCAAAAGCACTGCTGGCGACAAGCACGAAACTGGAAGAGCAATGATTCAGCTGGAGCAGGAAAAAATGGGCAGACAGTTGGCCGAAACGCAAAAACTCCAAACCATACTTAGCCGAATAAATTCCGAAAAAACCTGTAAAACCGTACAATCAGGAGCGTTGGTTGAAACAGATAATGGTCTTTACTTTATAGCTGTAGGACTAGGCAAACTGGAAGTTGAAGGAAGTGAAATTTTTGTGATGGCTCCCACCTCTCCTCTCGCTCAAGCTATGTTAGGTAAAGGGAAAGGGAATCAAGTAATGTTTGGTGGAAACACTCAAACTATTATCAGTATAATTTAGGCTACTCTACTACCCTCCTAAAGCCAAAGTCAATTTTTCGTTTTCCATCAGAAACATGAGCATATAGATTATTACCATCTCTGCGGTAAGCTATTTCTTTAGGAAAATCGTGAACGGGGTTTTCGCAAATAAACAGGGTATCACTGATTGTGGTAAACTTAAAAAACACAGGGGCTTTATTATGGGCAACGTCAGCTACGTAAAACAGATTCCCCTCTTTTTCAATAATTTCTAAACGTTCTACAAAAGTGGTATCCCCACCTTTTAGAGTAAAGCCAATGCCTTTGTATTTAGTATCAGAAACCTTTTCCCAAATCTCAAAGGCCTGCCTTTTCTCATTATTACTTGGGTTGGCCCAGGTACCCAAAATCCAATCTATCTTATTAATATTTGGTTCTTGAGGAACCATACTAATCATGAAACCGGCTAAGAATATGGTAAGTGTTTTCATAATACTTTAAATAGTAAATGTACCATTTAGAGGCCTCTTTTTGGTTAAAGGCAAGTCTAAATAAGGGCAACGGTGTAATTCCAAAATCCCTTTGACGCTTTTGTAAGTCAATTCATCACATCAATAATCAAATTTCTAAAGGATGTACACTATAATTGTGTAAAATTAACGTTGTACTTACTCACCCGAACTTATTAATTCATGCTACGATACTTCATCTTTCTCCTGTTGCCATTTACCATGATGGCTCAAACCAAAAAAGAATACCAGGGCCTGCTTTGGAAAATTAGCGGTAATGGCTTGGAAAAACCCTCCTACCTATACGGCACTATGCACGTAAGTAATCGCGTGGCTTTTCACCTAGGTGAAACCTTTTTTGATGCCCTGGAAAGCGCAGATATCATCGCCCTGGAAACTAATCCGGAATTTTGGGTTAAGGATCTTACCACCTCCAAATTATATCATGATTTCTTTTCAGCCTCGTATGGAACTTCCTCCGGGCGATACCCATTGTACAGCTCATTTATACCCAAAGAGCCAAAACAAAAGGAATTGGAATATTACCTCTCCAGAGATCAGGATATGTTGAACTCACTGTTATACCGCAATAATACCTATGATCAAAATTTTGAGGAAAACACCTATCTGGATTTATTCATTTTCCAAACAGGAAAAAAGAAGAATAAGAAGATTGTAGCGCTTGAAGATTATGAAGAATCCTTTAAAAGTGTATTAATGGCCAACCGCGCTGACCCTGATGCAGTAAGAATTACAGAGCGCCAGGCCAAAAGCCTTTTAGGCAACTTTAGCAATTGGAATGACTTGATGGAGGATGCCTATAGAAAAGGTAATCTGGATTTGTTGGATACCATTACCAGTTCTACCAATCCCGGCAAATATCACCGTAAGTACATGTTGGATGACCGTAACGAGATTATGGCCAATGGCATGGATTCTTTAATGAAAATAGGAGTAGTATTTACAGGTGTGGGTGCGGCTCACCTTCCGGGAAACCGTGGTGTTATTAATATGCTCCGCGAAATGGGCTACACTGTGGAAGCCGTAGATAGAGACATTACCACTCAGAGCATGGGTAAAAAGGATGAGATTGATGAAATCATTTATGCGCAACCGATAATTGACTTTGTATCTGACGATAAGTTTATTAGCACCAAAGCTCCGGGTAAATTGGTGAAGTTTATCAGCCAGCCCTATCAGGAATATGTATTTGCAGATATGGCCAATGGCAGCTTTTACTCCATCCGCAGGATTAGCACCTTTGGTTTGGTGTATGGTAGAGATGAGAGTTTTTACCTATCACGAATGGACAGCCTGCTGTTTGAAAACATACCTGGTAAAATAATAGACAAGAAGAATATTACTGTTTCCGGTTACCCCGCCTTGGACATCACAAACCAAACCAGGCAGGGCGATTTTCAGCACTATCAAATCATATTCACCCCGCTGGAAACTATTATTTGCAAGGTGGGTGGCCATAAGGAGTTTGCCAAATCAGAGCAACCAGAGATTTTCTTTAAAAACATAAAATTAAACCCGCTGAAGGCTGCCGAAACTTACACACCACAGTTTGGTGGCTTTAATGTAAACATGCCGGGAGAAGTTAGAACTGAGCTTTATGAAGCCGCATTTTATAACCCGAATTATACCTTTTGGGCACAATCCGCTGACAGCGATAAAAACTACTATGCCACCGGTTTAAGGCAATATTATGACTTTGATTATCTGGAAGAGGACGACTTTGAGCTAACCTATATTGCTAAAAAAATTGGTCAGGAGAAAAAACTCGATTTAGACACAGTTTACCTGCTGAATAACGGCAAGCGAGACTTTGCACGTTTTCAATTGTCCAATAAAAAGGAGCAACCCATATTTGGCGAGGTACACCTTGAAGGTCCAAAATACGTGTTCCTGTTAACCACAAATCCAAATGAACAGGAAAGGCTGAGCTTCTTCAAATCATTTGAATTTACAAACTGGAAATATGAAAATGGCTTTGAGGAATACCAGGACTCGGTATTTCACATTACAATGGCAGCACCAAAAGACATCAATAACTATGATTCGTTTTTTCAAAACTTGCGCAGAAACCAATACAGCAGTAAGAAAAAGGAAAACCATGAGTACCGTGGGAGTACAAACATGAAAATGATTGTGAATGAGCCTACAGGTGAACAGGTGAAAATTCGCTTTGAGAGCATGGGAAAATATGGCTCTGCCAAAAGCCTTGAAGACTTTTGGAAACATAGAGAACGCAACTTTAAGGACGGCTCCCTAAAAATTTTGAAGGACACCACGCTTTATACTATTGAGAAGCCGGGGTACCTTTCTCAGGCTCGCGAGTATTGGCTTACTGATACTAATACCGAACGCACCATCCGAGTAAAACACATTCTTGAAAATGATGCCCTGTTCTCCATTGCAGCCGGTGCCGATAATCAATCCAGCATCTCTCCTTTTGTGGAAAAAGCCTTTGCAAGCTTCCGCCCTACCGGGGATACTGTAATTGGGATGCCCGTTACAGACTCCAGGGCAGATCTGTTTTTTGATGATTTGCTAAGCGGTGATAGTGTACGGGTTTTTGAAGCCAAGAACTCAAT
>CAXBJE010000362.1:0-3970 GCA_963975525.1 uncultured Owenweeksia sp.
GGAAAAAATCTGTAAATGGCAGGAAGATCGATATACCCGCATTAGGGTGTACGATACCGAAAGTTTGGAGGCCGTTATTACCTGTTGGCCGGCAGGTTCTCAAGGGCCCATCCATAATTATGAATTACAACAAGGGTGGATAAAGGTGTTAAAGGGCGAGTTGTATTTAGAGTATTATAGACTGTTTAGCACTGACATTGAAGCATACGGCAAAAAGGAAATTAAGGAGGGCGAATATGCCTATCTGAATGATGGCTTAGGCTATCACCGATTTGCCAACAGGGGAGATAAACCAGCTATCGCACTACATCTATACTCTGATAAAATTACGGAGTGGCACAAATACAATGAACTAACAGGCTTGGTGGAACTAGTGCCTGTAACCTGCGATCTGGAATTGGATTTACCAGCATAGGTTACAAATGTTACCACAGCCTGTTTAAGGATTGCTCATCTTTGCCTATTCAAATTAAATAGATAGCAATGGGACTGTTTTCAATCTTTTCAAATAAGTCAAACAAAATAAAGGAGTTTAACGAGCGTGGTGCTGTGGTGGTAGATGTTAGATCTCCGGGTGAGTTTAAAAGTGGCCATGTAAAAGGCTCTAAAAATATTCCACTGCAAAATGTAAGCAGCAAAGCTGCTGAGATGAAAAAGTGGGGTAAGCCCATTATATTTTGTTGTGCATCCGGCATGCGCAGTGCACAGGCATCAGCAATGCTTAAACGTGAGGGTTTAGAGTGTATGAACGGTGGAAGTTGGCAAAAAGTAAAAAGTAGCCTCTAGAGGCTACTTTTCATTATAGTTTAGTGTCATAACGAGTTTCTCGTTGTCAAAAAAGTCGATGTTGCCTCCGCCACCATCTTCCAGGGCATGAAACGTCCAAAAGAAGATTTCGTAATCATCGGGCAGGTTCAGGTCTTCATCCACAATACGGATTTCATACACCTCGTCAGTAGCTAAAATTTCGGCAGGAAAAACCACAAAAGTGGGAAGCGAGCCGGCATTGTTTTCGGTACCAGTGCTAAATTCCCAAAAATTAGAGGAACGTCTTTTTATATCTACCCTTAGGTCGGGTGGACTGCCATCAGGGTCATAGTTTAGGGCTGGTAACTGAGCCACCTCTACCAATTTAAAATAACGGTTTGTAAGCGGTATGCCATTGTCGGTTTCGCAACCAAACAAGGCAAAAATTAAAAGTAAGGGCGATAGTCTTTTCATGGTTTATGTTTTGGGCACAATTCCAAAAATAAGGCCATTCCTGTAAAGTAGCGTGTTTATAGGACTTTGGAGATCACTCTTCGCTTTCTTCCTCCATATCTTCAACTTCTTCCATGTCATTACCCTGTGTAACTATACGCCCATCCGAATGGAACATGGTTTCAATTTCGCCATCGCCATTATCCAGTTCAAACTTGTACATCACCTCACCATTTGCAATCTCTACCATGTTTACCTCGGTTACCGCATAGTTCTTGTACTTTTCAGCAACTGCTTTGCGTACGGCTTCAGGTGCCTTTTTAACATCAACTTCGGTGTTGGTGCCCAGCCACGTTCCAGCTTCATCAAAAACCACTTCAACCTCACGTTCACTCATTTCAAATTCGGCTTGCCATTGGCTATCACCGGTTTTTACCCATTCCACCTTTTTTGCCTTAGGGTATTTTGCCTTAAAAGCCGTTACCACCTCTTCTGGTGCTGATTCCTGTGCACTCAATGCAAAACTTGAAATAAAGGCAAACACAACTGCGAATACTATTTTTTTCATTTTAAAAGCTTTTTTGGTTATCAATCAAATTTAATCTTTCGCATGTTTGCTTTTTCATAATTAAGACAATCATTTATCTGGGATGTAGCCATTTGCTTCAGCTGGATAAAAAAGTAGTCTTAAATGCATATTTACAGTATAAGCACATGATTGAGTTTCTCATTTTAATTAGCATAATCGGAGTAGTATCCTGGTATGTGGCAGTTCGCCCAAGCCAAAAAAAAGGCTCAGCTCCAGAAGAAATTCCAAATAATATTTCAGGGATACTAAAGAATAGAGTCCGTTTTTATGCAAGGTTGAGTAAAACACAACAACTGGAATTTGAAAAAAGGGTGTCTACATTACTATCTCAAATAAGCATAAAGGGTATAGGTGTGGAAGTGGATGATGAAGACCGTGTATTGGTAGCTGCCGGAGCAATTATCCCCGTTTTTGGATTTCCGGAGTGGGAATATTTAAACCTCAATGAAGTACTGCTCTACCCAAATGCCTTCAATGAAAATTTTGAAACCAATGGTGATGGCCGCAATATTTTAGGCATGGTAGGCTGGGGATATATGAATGGTACCATGACTTTGTCAAAACCCTCGCTCCACCTCGGGTTTAGCAACCAAACAGATAAATTGAATGTGGGGATTCATGAGTTTGTACACCTTATTGATAAGCTGGATGGTGCTGTAGATGGTGTGCCGGATTATTTAATGGATAAGGCCTTCGCCATGCCCTGGCTGGAAATGATGCATAAGGAAATGGAACGAATGCGAGAGGATGAATCGGACATAAACCCTTATGGATTGACAAATCAGGCTGAGTTTTACTCTGTGGCCAGCGAGTACTTTTTTGAGAGACCAGCATTGTTTAAACGTAAGCACCCAAAGCTATATGAGGCTCTCAGCAAAATGTTTAAGCAGGATCCGGCTAAGAAATAATCAGTTTACAAAATTTCAATTTGCAAACTGCCAACTTACTTTTTGCAAACTGTATCCGACAACCTTTCGTAAAATTGTGCTCTTAATTAAAAGGAAGAATCATTCTTAAAATTTCGGCATACATAGTATTTATACTCCTTACTCTGTTTCAGTCAACAGGGCTGTACGTGGTGCATACTATGCAGGTGGGGTATGTGCGTCACGAAATGAAGCAGCGTATAAAACATGGTATTCCGGAGGAGCAAAGGGTAGAGATTACAATTACTCAGGAAATTGAAAATGATGTAAAGGTTTTTAAGCGCATCCACAGCCGAGAGTTTAGATATATGGGTGAGATGTATGATGTTTTAAGCTCCGAAACCAAGGGAGACACAACCGTATATACCTGTATTCATGATGTAAAGGAATCGGGCTTGTTTAATGATTTAGACAGGCTGGTGAATCAGCAGGTTAATCACAACCCTAATGAAAAGGAAAACAAAGAGTTTGCGGCTAGCTTTTTTAATCAGCATTACCTCCCTTTTGATAATGCCCGTGAAACCTTACCAACCGTTATAGTTTCTTCTATTCCAAATTCAGAATACATTGCATTGCAGGGCTTTTCCAGTGCGCTGTTTCGCCCACCCATTTGCTAGTGGCTTTTATGACACGGTTATTGCGCGCAATCATTTGTGGGCATTAAATATTTAAATCAATAAAATTCATTAGTTAATAATACATCATGAAGAATTTCATAATGGTATTTCTCTGCATGCTGGTGGGCACTGGGCTTTTCGCTCAAACCATCACCGTTAGAGACCAGTCAGATTTTCAGCCTTTGGATGGTGTGATGCTTTCTGACAATCAAAATAACCTTGCCTTTACCAATGCCAAGGGGCAGGTTAACATTACCAAGTTTAAAAACTCAAAGGAAATTGCATTTAAAATAATGGGGTACGAGGGCGTTACCCTAACGCTTGCTCAGCTCATTTCGGGAGATGGGATTGTTCTCCTTAAGCACGATCAGCTTTCGCTGGATGAGGTGGTTATCTCGGCAAACCGATGGGAGCAAAACAAGGCTGAGGTTCCCAATAAAATTGTGTCGGTAAACAAGAAGGACATCGTTTTGCAAAACCCTCAAACCTCTGCGGATTTGCTTGGGTTTTCCAATCAGGTTTTTATACAGAAAAGTCAATTGGGTGGCGGAAGCCCTATGATACGTGGATTTTCGACTAACCGATTATTAATTACAGTTGATGGAGTAAGAATGAACACCGCTATTTTTCGCGGTGGG
>CAXBJE010000363.1:0-3962 GCA_963975525.1 uncultured Owenweeksia sp.
GTAACCGGGCTATTCTTGAGACACTTTATGGCTGTGGTTTGCGGGTTTCTGAGTTAACAGACCTCCGCATCTCTGACTTATTTTTTAAGGAATCCATCATCCGGGTAACCGGAAAGGGTGATAAAGAGCGGCTGGTACCCATAAACAAGTTGGCCATTAAATACATTGACATTTACAGGGAAGAAGTTCGGGTTCATCAACCGATTGTAAAGGGAAATGAAGATTTCCTTTTCTTAAACCGCAGGGGTAAAAAACTGACGCGCGCCATGATTTTCCAAATCATAAAAACACTAACGGCCAAGGCAGGAATTAAGAAGAAGGTTAGTCCGCATACGTTTCGCCACAGCTTTGCCACACATTTGGTAGAGGGTGGTGCCGACTTGCGTGCCGTGCAGGAAATGCTGGGGCACGAGAGCATAACTACTACAGAAATCTATACGCATTTAGATCAGACGTATTTGCGAGATACGTTATTGCAGTTTCATCCCAGGGCGCATAAGTGAGGTTCTGGCAAAACAATTTGAATGAATCACCCCCCTGCGCCCCCCTCAAGGGGGGATTTGGGCCGGTGAATACCTGCAGCCTTGGAATAATAATATGGCAACTCCTAAATTCTTGTGGTGCCAATTTCAGGTTTCAATAGCCGCCTTGTGTAGCTATCCCCCCTTGAGGGGGGCTGGGGGGGTGATTAAGCTAATAAAACCTTTGTGCCTTAGTGTCTTCGTGGCCCAAATCAATACCCCAACAACTCCTCCACAGCTTCCGCAAAACGGGCCTTTGGTAAATAACCCGCCTCCAGATTTTTAGCAAATGGCACAGGGGTATCTATACTCGCAACACGTTTTACCGGAGCATCAAGCTGAGCAAAACAGTTTTCCATAATTAGGCTTGAAATGTCTGATGCGATACCACCAAACATCACATCCTCCTGTAATACAATGGCTTTCCCTGCTTTCTTTACAGAAGTAAAAATGGTTTCCGTATCCAAAGGCGAAAGTGTTCTCAAGTCAATGAGATCAGCAGAAACTTCGGGGTGAGCCGCTAAATACTCTAATGCCCAATGCACACCCATACCATACGTGATGATGGACAACTGCTCGCCTTCCTTCACCAAACTGGCCTTCCCGAAAGGTAAATTATAGTAGCCCTCAGGTACGGGACCTGTAATACTTCTGTACAATGCTTTATGCTCAAAAAACATAACCGGATTTGGGTCTTCAATGGCTGAAAGCAAAAGTCCTTTGGCATCTTCCGGGAAAGCGGGATAAACCACTTTAAGACCTGCCGTGTGGGTAAACCACGCTTCATTGCTTTGGCTGTGAAATGGCCCCGCTCCTACTCCGGCACCTGTTGGCATTCGGATTACCACATCTGCATTTTGCCCCCAGCGCCAGTGGATTTTGGCGAGGTTATTTACAATCTGATTAAAACCTTCGGTAACAAAATCAGCAAACTGCATTTCCATTACAGCCTTATAACCGCGAATAGAAAGCCCTAGAGATGTGCCCACAATGGCTGCTTCACAAAGTGGCGTGTTGCGCACTCTGTCTTTTCCAAATTCCTGAACAAAACCATCGGTAACCTTAAATACACCGCCATACTCGGCAATATCCTGCCCCATTATTACCAGGTTTTTATGCCTACGCATTCCTTCCTGCAATCCATCTCGAACGGCATCCACCAAGCGCATTTCCTTGGTTTCAGCTGTAGGTTCAACAAACTCAAGTTCCTTTTGGTAAAAAAGGTCCGCCTTTTCTGTTTGCTCGTCAAAAACTACATCAGGTGCCTGCAAAGCCTTTTCAAAAGCCTCGTCAATTTCCTTTTTCAGAGAAGCCGTTAATGCATCATTATCCTTTGGCAGGAGAATTCCTTTTTCAATCAAAAAGGCCCTGTAATTTTCCACCGGGTCTTTCTTCGACCACTTTTCCTGAAGGCCTTCAGGGTAATATTTTGTTCCACTGGCCTCTTCATGGCCGCGCATCCTGAAAGTATTGCACTCCAAAATATAGGCACCCTGCTTTTCGCGGATTTCTTCTGCAATGTCTTTTACTGCGTTATAAACCTCCAACACATTATTGCCATCTACACTTTTGGCTTTAATACCGTATCCAATGGCCTTGTACACAAAACTTTGAAAACTAAACTGCTCGCTACTTGGGGTTGATAGTCCCCATTGATTATTTTCTACTAAAAAGATAACAGGCAACTTCCAAACGGCAGCTACATTTAAGGCCTCATGAAAATCGCCCTGACTGGCACCACCATCTCCTGTAATTACCAAGGTGGCTCGCTTTTCACCGGATAACTTCCCGGCAAGGGCAATACCATCGGCAATACCCATTTGCGGGCCCAGGTGAGATATCATCCCAACAAGATTGTGCTCCTTACTACCAAAATGAAAGGAACGATCACGGCCTTTGGTGTAGCCATCCATTTTACCCTGAAACTGCGAAAAAAGGTTGTATAACGGCACTCCCCTGCTGGTGAAAATCCCGAGATTTCGGTGCATGGGCAAAACATATTCATCACTATGAAGGGCCATGGTAGCCCCTACCGATATGGCCTCTTGTCCGTAGCCTGAAAACCACTTTGAGATGCGCCCCTGACGAAGGGAAATTAACATCTTATCTTCAATAAGCCTTGGTTTAAGGAGTTGTTTATATATCTCTAAAAGCTGTTCGTTGGTAAAGCCTTTTTTATTGAAACGCATCTAAATCGGGTTTGTAAATAGGGGGCCTAAATTACCTTTTTATATAACGCTTGCTTAACACTGCAAGGGATACTTTTGCACTCATGAAACGGAAGCGTACGCTCATCATTATCAATCCTGTAAGCGGCACTCGCAATAAGGCTTTTGTGGAGAAGCTTATTGACCGCCACCTTGCCGAGGACATTTTTGATTACGGAATTGAATTTACTCAAGGTCCCTCTCACGCCACAGACTTAGCGCAGGCCGCGGCAGATGATGGTTTTGATGTGGTGGTGGCCATTGGTGGAGATGGTACCGTAAACGAAACCGCAGCCGGACTAATTAACAGTAACACGGCTTTGGGCATAATCCCCATTGGCTCGGGTAACGGGCTCGGCAGGCACCTTCATATCCCTACCAACCCTGCCAGGGCATTGCTTTCGCTTAACGAAAGTGCCCAGATGAAGATTGATGTTTGCACCGCCAATGATGTGCCTTTTTTTAATGTGGCCGGAGTGGGCTACGATGCCAAAATTGCCCATGAGTTTGCCAAGATGGACTCCCGTGGGTTTAGCACCTATCTATATAATGTGATTAGCCAATGGTTTAATTATAAACCCAAAAAGTATAAGATTACTACTTCTGAGGGTGAGATTAAACAGAAAGCATTGCTGATTTCTATTGCCAATGGCTCGCAGTTTGGCAACAATGCGTGGATAGCACCGAATGCCCGCCTGGATGATGGCTTAATGGATGTTTGCATTCTTACTAAATTCCACACCATGGCAGCGCCCATGGTGGCCTATCAGCTTTTCAGCAAAAACATTGAGCACTCAAAGTATATGGATGTTTTTAAAACGGCAGAGTTTAGGCTCAAGCAAAAATCTAAAATGATACACCTTGATGGTGAACCCTTTAAGCTGGGAAAGAAGATTCACTTTAAGGTAATGCCAAAAGCATTGAATATCTTAGCGCCCAAAGTATTTTTGGATGAACTCAATGCAGAATATTCCCTCTATAGACCTGAGTGATTTTACCTCAGGCAACCCTGAAACAAAAAAGGCCTTTGTACAAAAACTGGGACAAGCCTACGAAGAAATTGGCTTTGTAGCTGTTAAAAACCATGGACTTAGCGATGAAAAATCCGCTAAGCTTTATGAGCAGGTAAAAGCCTTTTTTAACCTTCCGGAAGAAATAAAAAAGAAGTACGAAATAGAAGGACTGGCTGGTCAGCGCGGCTATACCTCCTTTGGTAAAGAGCCCACCAAGGGCC
>CAXBJE010000364.1:0-3961 GCA_963975525.1 uncultured Owenweeksia sp.
AAGTTGTTTTGAAGTTGTGGGTCAAATATCGTGAAGTACTTTTAATGGTGCATTGGTCAACAGCTGCATGTTAGTGGCTTCTTACACTAAACCATATCATTTTTGGTTTATGAAATACAGCGTTTAACTAACCGTCTTAATTCCAGCCTTATGAAGAGAAGTTTCATTTCAATTTGGGTAATATCATTTTGTGTCATTCTGCCAATACTATTCAACCCGCTATTTGCACAGTCAGCAAAGGATTCATCCTTACTGGCAAAATTCGATTTCGCCATAGCACTCCATGGAGGGGCAACTTTTAAAAACCATGATAATCTCAGTCAATTGCTTTATGGAAACAGGGGCACATTGGGTACTGGCATATATTATAACAGCGGTTTTGGTTTTCATATAAGGGCTAAAAAGCTTCACGAAATTATATATGCTCACCGCACAATTAGTAGAGTAAAACCGGTTAATGGCGGTGAAGTGGAGGTGCAGGATGCCTCGGTGAGTGTGAGCTTAGGTTATGAATTTAACCCCGGTAGTAAGTTTAAATTAATACCAAACCTTGGGATTGTTGTTTCTGCAACGGAAGTTTTTTATATCCAAAATTCGGGCTTTACACAAAATGCGTCTACCTATCTGGCTGCAGGAGGAGACACTCATCGGTTAATTTCTGAACGGTATTATGCCAAAGCTGGATTACTTGCATTTTATACCATTGATGGTCCCAGGTTAACGACTTTCTTTCCATTGGATATTGGTCTTAATTTGGAATTTGCTCAGGCCATTAACCAAACAGAATGGAAGCGGGGCATTGATACTAAAGTGGAGGGCCCCGATGTGTTTGATAACAGCTTTTATTCGGGGTTAACTGTGGCTTGGTGGTTTTAAACAAAGTAAGGTACAGTAAAGGTTACCTTTTAAAAACCTTTACATTTAAAGTCTCAAACCAAAAATTCAAACCCCATGCCCAACCAAAATTTAACATTAGTATTTGTACATGGCTATAGCGTAGTTGATCTTACTACCTATGGCGAGCTACCCCTCCGTATAAGAAATGAAGCTGCAGCCCGAAATATCAATTTAAAAGTTGAGGAGATTTTTCTCGGTAAGTACATCAGTTTTCAGGATGAGGTACAGATAGCGGATGTGAGCCGGGCTTTCCAATCGGCACTGCATATTCAGCTTAAAGCATTATTGGATAAAGGCGGGAGGTTTATTTGTGTAACGCACAGTACGGGCGGTCCCGTTGTGCGCGAGTGGTTTCAGTTTTACTATGCCGGCAAAAAGGAGGTTTGCCCCATGAGCCACCTTGTGATGCTGGCACCTGCCAATTTTGGGTCTGCCCTGGCGCAATTGGGCAAAGGCAGGTTGAGCAGAATGAAAACATGGTTTCAGGGGGTAGAACCCGGACAAGGCGTATTGGATTGGCTGGAGCTGGGTAGCAAGGATGCCTGGGAGGTAAATGTGGACTGGATAATTAATGCCGACAAGTATATTTCCATCGATCAAACCTTTCCATTTGTGCTTTCCGGACAATCCATAGATCGTAAGTTTTATGACCACTTAAATGCCTATACAGGTGAGCTTGGAAGCGATGGCGTAATTCGTTTGGCGGCCGCCAATCTAAATTCCCGCTACATCCATTTAGCACAAACCAAAGACAGACTTAACATTGAAACTTTTCAGGAGGCCCCTAAAACAGCCTTTAGGATAATTACGGGGAAAGCCCATGGTGGTCCCACAATGGGTATAATGAACAGCGTGAAGAAGGAATTGAAAGATGTTAAAAGCAAGGAAACGTTGGATAGCATTTTCAGATGTATTCAAATTAAGGATAAGGCCGGATATAATCAGTTGGCCAAAGCTTTTGCGGAAGAAAACATCATTGTTCAGGAGCAGGAGTTAGTGGAAAAGCAAGTGAAGAAATTGGTGAAAGACAGGTTCTTTATCCATGACCGCTACTTCCAGGTCATCTTTAAGGTGGTAGATGAACAAGGCTATCCAGTTAGCGATTTTGACCTGCTGTTACTGGGCCCCAACCATGACCCAGGCAATCTGCCGGAAGGCTTTTTTAAAGACAGACAGCGGAACCAAAAATGCCCCAATGTTATTACCTACTACTTCAACTTTGACCTTATGGTGGGTTGCGAAGCTGTAATTGAGCCAAAAAGTAAAAAGGTATTAAGGGAGGCGCAGCCAGGTATTTCGGAGCTCGGGATTCAGATTATCCCCAGGCCACAAGAAGGTTTTGTAAGATATATGCCTTGTATGCTGCATGCTCATACAGAGTTGATGGACAAGGTGTCCGACCCTAATAGCACCACATTAATAGAGATAAAACTCAAACGACTGGTAAGTGATAAGGTATTTCAGTTAGTACCGGTGCAAGGCGACAAAATGCCCAAGGATAACTTTAAGAAAACGAAGTGTGGAGAAGGGTTGGTGGAGTGAGGTTAGAAATATGATAATGAGAAGTTTGTTGTTTCTGATTTTCGTTCTTCCTCTGTCATGCATGGACGGAAAGCCCGATCAGATAGAAAATAAGGAAGCTAGTTTTTGTTAGGATGAAGTTCTGATTAAACTGAAACACAGAATCATTAGGTTGTATGATCCTGACTTTGAAATATTCAGGCATGATCGTTCATTCGATTTAAAGTTTACAAATGATAGTATGATCACTTTCCTGCGCGGACAAAAGATCAGTGAAGTCCGGTTTTGTTTGGATTCAGTTTATGGAGTAGCAAAACCTCTTCACATATTTAGTTCACACGTTCCAGAAGCATCTGACTATTTTTATCCTGTAATTAACTCCGGGTACACTTGTATATGGACAGATGGGGACTTTGAGTTCAGAGAGATTTCTAATTAACAGGCTTAGAATTCCGGCTTAGCCTAATCTCACCACAACCCTCGTTCCCACCTTCAAGTCCTCTATTACCACATTTTCGCTTTCTGGGTTAATTAAAGATAACCGTTGTTGCGTTACGGCCAACGCTGTGCTTTTATGGCCTGTCTCAACTCGTTTTGCAGCTGCCTTACGGCCGATGCCATTATCTGATATGGTGCATGTTAACGAGCCATCCTTCTCCGTAAAGGAAATGTTTATTTGTCCTCCGCCTTGAAGTGGTGCTACTCCATGCACAATGGCGTTCTCCACAAAGGGCTGCAATATCATAGGCGGAATCATGATAAAGGCAGTTTCCAGATTTTCATCCACTTCAATGTTGAACTCAAAAGAGTTGTCGTGGCAAAAGCGCTCAATGCTTAAGTAGTTTTCCAGGGTTTCTATTTCGTTCTCCAGCGTAATCTCATTACTGCGAGAATTCTCTAAAATCTGACGCATCAACTTAGAGAACTTGGAAAGATAAATACGGGCTGTTGCTTCATCTTTAGTAGCAATAAGCGATTGAATATTGTTGAGGGTGTGAAATATAAAATGCGGGTTCATTTGCAGGCGGAGGGCCTTTTGCTCGAGAGAAATCAAGTCGCGTTCTGTTTTTAGTTTCTCTTGCCGTTCTCTGCTCTTTTTGTTTATCTGCCTGATAATGGTTGCGGTGAAAATCACAATAAGGAGCAATGCCGCAAATAGTAGTACCACCCTAAACCAGCCCTTTTGCCAAAACGGGGCTTTAATTTCAAATTCGAACCTCAAGGGCTCATTGTTCCAAACCTCATTTTCGTTAGCACTTAATACTTCAAACGTGTATTTGCCCGGAGCCAGGTTGGAGTAGGTTACCGAGTTTCTATTTGCCGGAGGCGACCAATCCTTCTCCAGCCCTATAAGGCGCCACTTGTATTTTACCTTACCGGGAATGGTTTGGGTTACACCCAGAAAATCAAAGGTCAAATGATTTTCATCGTGATAAAACTCAAGTTTAAATCCGTTGTGGTAGAGGCTATCATAAGCCGTTTTTGATAAGGATATATAATGGAGGCTTATATCCTGAAGATTAAGAATTGGTGCAATTTTGTT
>CAXBJE010000365.1:0-3937 GCA_963975525.1 uncultured Owenweeksia sp.
AGCCAGTGGAGACAACCTTACCAATGCCACTACCTACACCGAAAACCTTAGCCTGCCTGCCGGCTGCTACCTTCTACACCTTGAAGACCGCGGAAAAGACGGACTGGCCTATCAATTTAACAACGATGGCTCGGGAAGCTTCAGAATTCAAAATGACGGTGGAGCGTTTTTCATCAAAACCTTTAACTCCAATTTTGGTACAGAGATAAAGGAATACTTTACCGTTGGTTACGGAATTGGCCTAAAAGAACCAGAGTTAAAAAGCTTTGTAGATGTATATCCAAATCCCGGAAACGGTATAATAAACCTTGATATGGCTTACCCCGGTAAGGCCGATGTGCAGATTGAGCTATTCAGCCTTGATGGTAAAAAGGTTTTTGAAAAGGAAACTACCATTCTGGATGAACTAAAAACCACCTTTGACTTTAGCCATCTGCCGAAAGGCATGTACACCTTAAGTGTAAAAGTTGGAAATGATATCCAGATGAAAAAAGTGGTTATTCAATAGAGTCCCTTCTCTTGTTTCTATCGCCCAGGCTAAACAGCATGGAGTTGATTATGGAGAGTACCAGGCTGAAAAGCAGCGCCCACCAAAAATTGCGGACGGCAAATCCATCAATAAGGGCATCAGCGCCCATTATAAGCACGGCATTTATTACAAACAGAAATAAACCGAATGTGAAAATGGTTGCCGGCAGGGTAAAAAATATGAGCAGGGGCTTTAGGGTTACATTAAATATAGAAAGTACCAACGCCACTAAAAGTGCCGATACAAAGCCGGTAAGAACAATTGCATCACCTAAAATCCAGGCGGTTACAAACACACCCAAGGTGCTTACTACTAGTTTTATGAGCCAATTCGTCATTTCTTTTCAGTTTATGAATTATGGCTAAACCTCTATAAAATAGAGGTAGCCAACATGGTTTAAGTAATGGATTACCAAGTAGATTCATCCATATTTTCCTATAAAAGTTGCAATATTGCAGTGGTTAAATTAAAAACAATAATGAGAATTAAAGCCTTTTTGTTTCCGATGGCCATAGCGGCCACTTTGTTTTCCTGTAAAAACGAACCCGCCAAAGCGGAAGAAGAAACCACCAAAAAAGAAATGGTAGTGAAAGATGTACACACCAATGCCGTACCTGAGAAAGCGGTAGTTACCCACCTAAACTGGGATGCCAAAGTTGACTTTGACGCCAAAAAAATAAGCGCCACTGCTACCTGGGATATCAAAACCTCAGAAGGTGCCAATGAGATTATTTTTGACACCTACGGGCTAAAAATCCAAAACGTTGCCGTTGATGGTCAGCCAGCCGAATACAAATTGGGCAGCTTTAACGAACACCTGGGAAAAGCCCTTACCATCAATCTTACCGAAGGTGCCAAGCAGGTAAGCATTACCTATGAAACCGGTGACAGTGCCCGCGCCCTACAGTGGCTGGATGCTGAGCAAACAGCTGGTAAAAAACTGCCTTTTATGTTCACTCAGTCTCAGGCCATCTTAGCCCGTACCTGGGTTCCTACGCAGGATAGCCCCGGTATCCGCTTTACGTATGATGCCAAGGTGGAAGTGCCTAGTAGCATGATTGCTTTGATGAGTGCTGAAAATCCTAAAGAGAGAAACGAAAGCGGGGTATATACCTTTAAAATGCCACAGCCCATCCCATCTTACCTATTGGCTTTGGCCGTTGGTGATGTACAATTTGAGGCCATAAGCAACCGTACGGGAGTTTATGCGGAAGCTTCATTGTTGGATACCTCAGCGTATGAGTTTGCCGACCTTGAAACCATGGTATTGGCTGCTGAAGGTCTTTATGGTCCTTATGCCTGGGGACAATATGACATCATTGTTCTTCCTCCGTCATTCCCTTTTGGTGGAATGGAAAACCCACGCCTGACCTTTGCTACCCCAACTATCCTTGCGGGAGATCGCAGCCTTGTGGCTCTTGTAGCGCATGAGCTGGCACACAGCTGGAGTGGTAACCTGGTAACCAATGCTACCTGGGACGACTTTTGGCTGAACGAAGGCTTTACCGTGTATTTTGAGCACCGCATTATGGAAGTGGTTTATGGCAAGGAATACTCTGAAATGTTGGCCAGCCTTACCCGTGCCGAACTATTTGAAGCTGCCGAGAGCATGATGGAAGAAACGCCAAACGACACTAAACTGAAGCTAGAGCTGGCAGGTCGTAATCCGGATGATGGTGTAACCAGTATCCCTTACAACAAAGGATATTTTTTCCTTCGCCTTATTGAAGAGGAAGTAGGCCGTGAGAAATTTGACGCTTTCCTTAAAAACTACTTTGAGGAGAATAAATTTAAGGTGATGACCACCGAGCAGTTTATTGAATACCTAAAGGCCAATCTGCTAAGCGAAGACCAATACAAAAACCTAAAACTAAATCAGTGGATTTACGAAACCGGTATTCCTGATAACATTCCAACGGTAGAGTCAGACCGCTTTGCAAAGGTTGATTCAGCCCGCAATAACTTTATGGCAAATGGGTCTCTTCCCGCCAAGGAAGTGACCGCTGAGTGGAGCACGCATGAGTGGCTGCACTTCATAAACACCCTGCCTGCTGAAATCACTAAAGAGCAATTGTCTAAGCTGGATAAGGCTTATGGGTTCACCAAATCTGGCAACAGCGAAGTTTCTGCAGCCTGGTTTCAGCCAACCATTAAAGCGGGATATACAGCAGTGTACCCAAAGGTAGAATCTTTCCTAACCAGTGTTGGTAGGAGAAAATTCCTTACCCCAACCTATAAGGCTTTAATAGATAGTGGTAAAAAGGATATGGCTTTGAATATTTATAAAAAAGCGCGCCCTAACTACCATGCAGTGAGCCGCGAGACTTTAGACAAGCTGTTGGGCTACGAGCATTCTTAGACGTTAGAAACGTTTTAAAAATCCGGTTCTGCATTGGCAGGATCGGATTTTTTATTGACTGAAATTTGGGCCAACACCTTCTCCCCTACTTGGATAAGGAGGGGCTGCGAACTTGGGCTACTTTAACTTGAATTTGCAACGGGGTGGTTTGACACCTTCTAACTAATCCAACAAACAATTTTTACCTCTAAAGCATTGTTTCAGGAAACTATACGTTCATTACATTTGATTGAATTAGGCAACCCTTTGTAAGGGTTAGCGTGTTAAAACTACCCTAATATGAAACTGCTACTTACTAATATTGGCATTATAGTCTTGCTGAGCTTTGCTCTTGTTTCCTGTAAAGAAGATAAAGAAGCCTGTACCGAGGAGTTTAAATCCATTACAGTGGTAATTCAAAATTTTGACGGAACCCCCGCCAGCTTTGATGAATTGGTTCTGATAAATCAAAACACCAGTGACTCAACTGCCATCACCAATAATGGTGGAGATGTATTTACGCTTGTGGATGACAACACCGAGCTTGGTTCTTCTGAAGAGTTTCTTCTTCGTGGTATACAAGGTGGAATTTTGGTTTTAAGTGAGCCGTACACCTTTGGTCGTGATGACTGCCATGTGATGAAAATTGCAGGTAAGAGCAAAATTACGCTTGACTAAAAAGGCCCCATCTAAATTTTATATGAGAGCAACTATTTCTGCACTACTCGTTTTATTCAGCATTGTGGCCATAGCCCAACCCAAAAACATTCTGATAAACGACAACTTTAGCCCAAACGAACCCAGTATAGTAATTGACCCCAATAATCCAGCGATTTTGCTGGCCGGTGCAAATATTGACAACTATTACCGTAGCACCGATACCGGCCGCACCTGGACTCACCTGCCCATTTATTCTAACTACGGAGTTTGGGGCGACCCCGTATTAGCCGTTGATACTAATAGCAATTTTTACTTTTTCCACCTCTCCAATCCCATTTCATCCGGCAATTGGATAGACCGCATTGTGTGTCAAAAAACCACGGACACCGGCCTTACATGGAACAATGGCA
>CAXBJE010000366.1:0-3928 GCA_963975525.1 uncultured Owenweeksia sp.
ATTCTCTGGGTAACCTGATTTATAAAACAACAGGTGGTTTTACCCTTAATGTATTAGATCCGGGTGCTATTGGTTTGGAAGAGAGAATTGTTGATGAATTTGCAGTGTACCCCAATCCGGCAAACGATGTGGTAAGCGTGGCCTGGAATAGAGCGGTAAATGGAGAAATGAAATGGCAGATTACTGACCTAAAAGGAGCTTTATTAATGAGGGGAGCAGAGGATGCCTCAAACAAAAAGGAAATGCAATTGGATGTAAGCAGACTAAAAGCCGGAGTATATATACTCTCAGCTTCACATAAAAATAACCCTGTTGCCCACTATAAATTGAGAATCAATTAATAAGTTTTGATTTTCCCTTAAACGGGGACTGGTTGTGGTTTGCCGGTCCTCGTTTTTACTAACTTAATGCAATAACCAATAATGGCCCATAAGGTCATCAATTACTTAGTGAAGGATATCTCTGAGATCATAGAAGGTTGCCTAAAGAACGACAGGCGATCTCAGTTTATGCTGTATGATTACTGTTTCGATGGTATGATGGGGATATGTATGCGCTATGAAAAGGATGAAACAAGGGCTTTGGAAGTGTTGAATGGAGCGTTCATTAAAGTATTGAAAAACCTGGATTCTTTTGACAGCAGCCTGTCGTTTAAGCCATGGTGTAATCGCCTTACGGTGAATGAAGCCATTGATAAATACAGGGAGAAAACGCGCAGGCGCGAAATTTTTGACGAGGATAAAGAGGAGTTGGAAAACTTTTCAGGATCGGCCGAAAGTCAGGCTACATTGGATTGGGAAGAAGCGGAGTACCTGCAAAACCTGCTGGAAAATTTAAAGGAATCGGAAAAAACGGTTTTCAACTTATTTGCTATTGACGGCTATTCTCATAAGGAGATTGCCGCGGTGCTGGGTATAACGGAAAGGTCGTCTATAAGGCACCTGACTAATGCCCGCAAAAAATTACAGGAGATGCTACCACAGAAAGAATTTGGAACAAAAAAGGCGTGAACTGGATAGACAAAATATTTAAGGATCAATTAGGAAGTAGAAAGTTTCCGGATGAGCTGCGCAATAAGGGCAAGGCTGACTTGGAGTTTTTACTAGCCAAAGAAATGCCTGTGGCCGCTACAAAAGCGGGAAGGGGCGGCTTGTTTTACGGAGGGCTTTCAGTGCTTTTAGTAGCACTGATTAGCATACCAGCCGGTATTTGGTATTTCCAACAGGGGGATAATGCAGAAGTAAAACAGCCCGAGTATTCATTAAGCTTTGGGCAGGCGCCTGTAACATCAAGCGAATTTGTTTTAGAAAATAAAGTAGGCACATCAGGTTCATGGAATGTGGATGCCGATAGAAATCTTAAATACCAGAACACGGAATCAGAAGAAGTTTTAGCCCAGACGGATCATGAAGAGGATACACATGAAGTTGAAGCAGGAAAGGTGGATGCACCTTCTAAAACTAGTAATGTAGCATCACAATCTCTTGACAGGAATACAAACAGCAAAGCTGCAAGCAGGAATGAAACGAAAACAGACGTTGCTGGCAACATCTCCCGAAAGGATAGCAAACCATCCAGTACAACTCTGGATGATAATAGAACGGTGACGACTGTAAAGCAAAGTACAGCATCAAATGTATTAGCAGACAATCAGAATGTAAATAATACTGGTGATAGAGCTCCGGTAGTGGCCACCGATGTAAATCGAGATTCTCAACAGTCTTCCAGCAGTACGGTAACCGATGTTGATAATACCAAAAGTGAGGGGGCCAGCGATAATATTGCTGCTGACTTTAATACCGGTGATTCAGAAGCTGGTGTTGTTGCGATTAAAAGTGATCAGCCTGAAGAGGAGAATGCTTTGGAGACTACTGTTGCAAAACAGGTTGAGGAAGAACAGGACAATCCGGTAGAGGTTAAAAAACAAACCGTAGCTGATGTTGAAAATACTGCCTCATCCGTAAATGAGGAGAAAGTAGAACAGGCGGCAGAAAACACGGAGTTAGCCGCAAAACCAGCCTCCAAATTACAGCTTAGTAACTTGGCCTTTAGTGATATGGGTACTGATGCGTCTCTTGATTTATCTCAATACAAATCATTATCTCCAAAGCGCATGGCAATTTCTATGTGGGTAGGATATACCTATGTGGGTAAAACCCTTAAAGGCGGCACTCCAGAATATCTGGATATAAGAAAGGAAAAGGAGGATGCCATTTGGACAGTGCCAACCGGGCTAACGTTTGACTATTATCTTACTAATAAATGGACGCTAAGTGTTGGGGCAGGTTTTAGTGAATATGGCGAAGTACTAAATTATGATTATGAGTACCAGCGAAAGGGATATGAAGATGGCCGCTATGGCTCTCCAAAAAATTACAGTGGCATAACCCGACTGGATTCAGTAAGGGTAATTACCGGAATTTACCAGGGCCACTGGGAGTATTACTTTGATTATACTGAAAGTGACACTGTGATTAAAAACAACAATGGGCAAACCCGTTGGAGTTATGTTGAAATACCGGTAATGGTTGGTTACCGCTTTGGAAGCGGCAAATTAAAGCCATGGGTTCAATTGGGTGCGTCTGTCGGAATTCCCTATAATCAAACCTATCGCTATATCTCTCCATATGGGGAGGGATTACAAACGCGGGAAGAAAGTCAGGCTTCAGCTTCTGACTTACAGTTTAGTGGTGTATTAAACCTGGGTTTTGATTATTATTTAACACGGCACATCAGCCTTCGATTAAATGCAGTTGGCAGTTATCAGCTAAACCCCGTCTTTAAGTTTGAAGGTATTGAGCAGCGGTATTATCGGGTTGGGGGAACTATTGGTGTTGCTTATAACTTTTAAGTTCCAGGTCCAGCGCTGTTATTAAGCCAAATCTATTAACTAAGTAAACAGGTGTTTGCCCCTGTGGGTTTTTACTCCATCACCACCACTTTTTGAGAATAGTTTTCACCATTACTGCCAAGTAGGTTTACAATAAACACTCCTGTTCTTTCCATTAGGATTTCACTTTCCCTTGTAAGCCCATCCAACTTTTGGCGTTTTACCAGTTTCCCTGATAAGTCAAAAACCAGGGCTTCATCATATATTCCATAATCGCTAAAGCGTAAGTACAGCTTACCCGGGCCACTGCCAATTGTTACGGCTGGCTGGCTTGAGCGATCATCGTCTTTGCGGTGCATCAGTAAAAACCGGTGGTTTTGCCCAGCGCTGGCTATAAAGCTATAATCGCCATCCGCCAGAGAATGGATTTGTTCTGTGGTGAGGTCTTTTACATAAAGTGGCGCCTCACCAACAAAGGTCTCATCAACAGCAATGGAAAGCTGAACTGTTCCGTTTTTTGGCGTAAGCACGGTAAAAAGTAGTGGGTAACGGTATTGCCCTACACAATTATAGGCGAGTTTTCTGTTTACATCAGAGTGAACAGAAAGTGTAAAATCTCCATTGTCCATCTCCAGGTGGTCAAAGCGGTGGTCATAGTTTAATGTGGCTCCACCAAAATGGGCAAAGTGCAGTACATCGCTTTTGCCATTTTGCTTCGCATTCACTAAAATTTTTGAGGTAACCTTAGAGGACTTGGCCTTAGGCGTACTCCCCACACTACGCATGGCATCGGTAAACGGTAGGTTTACCGTACCTCCAGGGTCAGATGCCAGTTGTATCCACACCGCCTGGCCTTTAGTAATTTTTTCTGTGGCTCCATTAACACTGGTACTTGTTGCGGCATTGTAGCTGGCGTAAGCTCCACTGCCCAGGCTTGCATCCCAAAAGTAAATGGTACCGGAAAGCTGAGCCGGAAAACTGCCACCAGCTTCCACCAAATCCCAATCGAGGATGGAAGGATAGGGGTTAAACAAAAAGTTCCATCCGGCATTTTCACTGGGATCCACAAAGTCTGCAGGATTTCCAACACTATAAGTC
>CAXBJE010000367.1:0-3922 GCA_963975525.1 uncultured Owenweeksia sp.
CCAGCGCTTTATAGAAGTGCAAAAGGAGTTTGGGAGTTTTTGTAAGTACATCTGGGGCTTTGTAGATCATAAGCCCATTGTAAATAACTGGAAAGCTTTAACCGAAGTTCCGGCCACCACACCTATTTCTGATTCGCTAAGCAAAGACCTGAAAAAGCGAGGATTTAAGTTTGTAGGCTCCACCACCATCTATGCCCACATGCAGGCATGCGGTATGGTAAATGATCACATAGTGGGATGCTTTTGCTACCCCAAGAACGCTTAATTCTGAATTTGAGTAAAGGATTCTATTAATTGAAGAATATCCCAAACCTACCGCCAGTAATCTTGATAGTGTCTTTGTTTATTCTTGCAGTATCGCCACCACCTTTTGAAATAAGCATTATGTTGTCAAAAGTTCCCTCCACCCAGCCTGGATCTACATTGGTGATTGTATCACCTTTGTCGTCAACATGTGGCGTTAAGCTCCTTTTTTTAAATGCAACTATTTTCAAATTCCCTGCAAGTAGGCTATCATAACGTCCGCCTGATAGGCTAAAAACTTCTCCATAGTCTCTAAAAACCACGTTTGCAACGCTAGAGTCCGTACGTAAATCAAAGACTTTGGGGCCAAATACATTTTGTAGGGCAATAATCAGAGTCAACTTATTGGGACAGTTTTTTGTGCTGAAAGTTAAATATCCGGCTGGAGTTTCCTTATAAGCCTCCTCATAGTAATCAGTTGAAAAATCAGAACAAAGTGGGCCGCTTTGCGGATTCCAGGCCCTTCCATTTACTATGAAGTCAACATAATCTTCTCTAAACTCATATGGCGGCTTTTCATTACATCCCAATAGAATAAGAAGAGCCAATAAATTGATAGTATGGTATTTCTTCACAGTTTAGAATTCTGAGGTATATAGGCAAGTACTTGCCTGAATCATAAAGTCATAAAATTATGAGGAAGATACTTAATACCAAGAAAAATCAGAGAATATTATATTCCAGTAATTAGACAGTCGAGACTATTTACAAACTGGAAATATTCCTACTACAATAACTTCTTAGGCTTACCGGCCACAAAGTCCTTTAAGTAAAAAGGTTCAAAGTAGGCTACATCCCTAAATTTCTTAGCAGCAAAGTGTTGCTGGGCAATATTATTGAGCGCCTTTGCTGAGGGGTATTGTAAATCATGAAATACAAAGCGTTCATCGGTTAACACGTCTTTGCACTTTTCGGCACCATCTCCAATAAGGTGAATTTTGGAAGATTTTATTTTGTAGAAAGAATCCTGGTCAATAACCTTGGCTTCAATATCTCGCTTACGCTCGCCTTTGTAATCGTGCACCGCACAGTACACCTCCATCCTACGGGCATCCAGCATGGGGATTACAGCTTCTCCCCTTTTTACTTTATAGGAGGCAATAAAGTCATTGGCCAAAACCTGAAGTCCATCGGTACTAATAAGCGGAATACCTAAGGCAAAACAAAAGCCCTTAGCGGCTGAAACACCAATACGGAGACCAGTGTATGAACCCGGGCCCATGCCCACTGCTATGGCTTTCAAATCGTCATAGGCCAGTTTAGCTTCTTTCAGCACCTCCTCTATAAATACGTGCAGTTTCTCTGAGTGGATATACTGGTCGCTGCTTTCTTCACGAAAAGCGAGAATCTGCTCTTTGCGCCCCAGGGCTACAGAACAGCTTTTGGTTGAAGTTTCAAGGTTTAGGATTAAAGCCATTTATTCTTCTTCCTCCTTCTTACCCTCACGGGATTTCTTTTTCTCCTCCAGCTTTACATCATCACCGTTTACGAGTTTTTTGCTCACAAGGCTATAGGGGCCGGTAATCACTTTTTGGCCTTCACTTAGCCCGGTAATTATTTCAATGTGCTCATCATCCTGAATTCCGGTTTGCACCACCTGGAGGGTCGCTTTTCCTTCATCGTAAAGAAACACCACCTCATAATCTTTCTTCTCCTCGTCCTCAGTATCCTCTCTACCAATTTTATAGGATTTTGCCTTGGTGCTGGTATCACTCCGCGTTGTTACCGCTTCAATGGGCACTGATAATACGTTTTCTTTTTTGCGGGTTTTTATCTCCACGCTGGCCGTCATTCCCGGCCTGAATGGGGATTGCTGCCCTTCCTTCAATAAGGATTGATAGGAGGATTTAAGGATGCGCACCTTTACCTCAAAGTTGGTTACCTGATCTAATCCGGCACCAGCCTGCAACCTTGCGGAGTTGGCAATTTCCGTTACAATACCTTTAAACTCCTTATCGAGATAGGCATCCACTTCAATTATGGCGGTGTCACCCAAACCAACACGGATAATATCGTTTTCATTAACCTCGGCCAATACCTCCATATTTTCGAGATTGGCAATACGGGCAATTTCAGTTCCTGCCATCTGTGCCGTTCCCACAACCCTTTCTCCCACCTCGGAGTTAAGCATACTTACTGTACCCGATTGTGGAGCATAAATGGTTGTACGAGACAAATTATCCTGTGCTTCGCGATAGGTAGCCTCTGCACTGGCCAACTGAAATTGGGCGCTTTCAATATTCAACTGACCCACATCAAAAGCCCTTTGTATGGCATCAAACTCTGCCTGGCTAATAACATTCTGCTTAAACAGCTTTTGGTTACGATCAAAGTTACTTTTGGCCTCTGCAAACTGAGCCTTAGAACTTGCCACTGCGGCCTTGGCACTATTAAGCGCGGCCCTTGCCCTGTTTACACTTGCCAAATAAATATCAGGGTTTATACGGATAAGCAAATCGCCTTTTTTTACCGTATCGCCCTCCTCAATGGGGAGCTCAATAATTTCTCCTGATACTTCAGAGCTAATCTTAACTTCTACCTCAGGCTGAATTTTACCGCTGGCAATTACGGTTTCTTCAATGCTCAGTTTTTTCACTTCAGAAATGGTTACTTCAGCCTTATTGTCATTGCCAATCCAGCCCTGCTTTTTGCCTACTATTAAAACAGCCACCAAAACAACCCCGGCAACTATCAGCACATTTCTTAGTGTTTTGCTCATTGTATTAAAGTTTTACCTGATTGGTTAAGTAAAATTCCAGCACCTTTATTTTAAAGATGTAATCATACTTTGAACGAATCATCTCCGATTTAGCCACGGCCAAACTGTTCTTGGCATTTTCAAAATCAAACTGATTTAGTGCCCCCACTTCAAATCGTTGATTGGAATATTTAAAGCTTTCTTCGCTACTTTCTACTGCCTTTTCAGCTGCCAAATATGAGTTGTACGAAGCCTTGGCATCAGCATGTGCCTGGTAAATGGTTTGGCGCAAATTGTTTTTTTCCTGCTCCAGCTGTAGCTGAGAAATCTCTTTGTTGATTTGGGCATTTTGATAGCTATTCCTTACCGCCATCCTGTTAAAGATGGGCACTTGCAGAGACAGCCCAATGTATTCATTTAGGTTATCACCTAACTGATCACCAACGGCCTTGTCATTAAAATCACTTGGAATTACTTGTGTACGAGGAATAAATATGACGGTCCCATTTTGATCATAAGTTGGTACTGGCACATCAAACGAAGTTGAGGAACCTGCCTCCTGTATCTGGTCGGAATAACTGGTACCTATCTGACCGTTTACACTTAAGGTGGGAAGCGCTCCGCCTTTACTTACTGCCACTGCCTTTTCGCTGCTTTGCAACTGTGCCTCGGCACTTTTTATGGACGGCTGATTTTCCACCGCGGTTTGTAAAATTCCGCTTGGGCCACGGGCAATAAGCGTAGCTTCAGGCACTTCCAATTCAGGGTTGGCTATTGTAAACTGATCCGGGTTTTCAAGCTGTAGAAGATTAGCCAATTGTAGTTTACTAATGTTTAAACCATTTTCAGCTGCAATTACATTTTGTTGATCTCTTGCCAGCTGAGCCTCCAATTGCAATTGATCTCCTTTTGGTGCGGCAC
>CAXBJE010000368.1:0-3907 GCA_963975525.1 uncultured Owenweeksia sp.
AAAAGCTGGCGAATAATATTTTCCGGCTTTGCGTAAAGAAGACTGTTATCAACTAGGCCACATAAGCCGTTTACACGGATACAAAGGCGAAGTAATAGCCGTTTTCGATACCGATCAACCTCAGAATTATTTCGAATTGGAATCAGTTTTCGTGGATGTCCGCGGTGAACTGATTCCTTTTTTTATTGAGGAAATGGCCCAAAACTCCAAGGGCCACTTTATACTTCGGTTTGAGGATGTAACACCAGCCGAGGCAACAACCATGGTGGGCTATGACCTTTACCTACCCAGCGAAGTTCTGCCTCCCCTTACGGGAAAACAGTTTTACTATCACGAGGTAATAGGCTTCAAAATGATTGACGCCACCGTTGGGCCCTTTGGCACTTGCCAGGATATTATTGACTCCAGCGCTCAGCCTCTATTCCGAATAATGGATGGCGAAACCGAAATTCTTGTACCTGCGGTTGATGAATTTATTGAATCGATAGATCGCGAAAAGCAAGAGATTCACCTGAATTGCCCAGAGGGATTGATAGAGTTGTATCGGAGTCAACCCTGACAGGGTTACTACCGCTCTGTTGATAAACCTTGTCAGGGTTTATTTGAAAATTCGATAATTCACAGATTTAATGAATAGGGTATTTTCAAATCTTCCAATTTCCGAATAGTAAATGCCTCCCTTCCACTTCAAACAATTCTCAATTGCTCATGACCGCTGCGCGCACAAAGTTGGCACCGATGGCGTGCTGCTTGGAGCTTGGATAGAAGGTGAAAATCCACAACACATTTTAGATGTTGGCACCGGCAGCGGCCTTATTGCCTTGATGCTTGCCCAACGCTTTCCTAAATCCAAAATCACGGGAATTGAATTAGATCAACCTTCGGCTGAGCAGGCAAATGAAAATGCAGCCAACTCTCCTTTTTCCAATCGAATGGAAATTATTAATGATGACTTTCTCACTCACGCTTTCACTGAAAACTTTGACCTTATTGTAAGCAACCCTCCCTTTTTTAAAGGCAATACCTCATCTGGAAAAACCGAAAGAGACCGGGCACGTCATGAAGAGTATTTACCTCAAAATAAGTTTCTCGAAAAGGCCGCCACACTACTTTCACCAAAAGGCAAACTTGCCGTAATCCTCCCAAAAGAGGAGGCTCAGGAATTTATCTCTTTGGCTGAAACATTTTCACTTTTCCTATCCCGCCTTACTAAAGTTTATGGCAGACCAGGAGCTGAGGATAAAAGGTGGTTGGTGGAGGTGGGGTTTGGAAAAATTGATATTTCAAAAAACGCCTTTATACTAAGAAATGAAGATGCTAACTATAGCGCTGAGTACCGCGATTTGACAAAGGATTTTCATTTGGAGTTTTGAGCAAAAATAGACTCATTTCAGCTCCTCCTTTACATCCGCCAAATAATGTTTGCCATGCCAACTACTCAGACGTTATTGCTACTCCATTATAGTAAACCTACTCCGGCTCCACAAAAGTTGGAGGATTTTCAATGTTATCCTCCGCACCGTGAGAAATAGCCTTTAGCTTTTTTACTAAAACGAAGAGCAATAAGCCAACAACCAAACAAGCTGCGGCAATAATTCCAAAAATGGTCATTTCACCTGCATCTTGAGCTGCGCCTCCTATCATTCCTGCGGCTTTATTGCCTAAGCCAACAATAGCGAAGTAAGCACCCATCATTAAACTGGCATATTTAGCCGGAGCCAGTTTGGTAATAAACGAAAGTGATATTGGCGAAATACTTAACTCGGCAACCACATGTAAAAAATACGCAAAGAGTAACCAATGCATGGAAGACTTTCCTAATGCACTAAGAGAAGCCTCATAAACGGCTCCCATCAAAACCAAGAAGCTAATACTCATTACAATCATTCCCACAGCCATTTTAAAAATAGCTGAAGACTCTTTTCCCATTTTACTCCATTTCAACCAAAGCCAAGCCATAGGCCCACCGATAAGAACTACGTACAATGCGTGTAAAGACTGAAAGTAACTTGTTGGTATTTCCCAACCAAAGATGAAACGATTAACATTATCCCTGGCATAAAGATTCATTAAACCACCCGCTTGCTCGTAGGCTGCCCAGAAAACAATTACAATGAGAAAAGAAATCAACAGGACAATGATGCGGTCTTTTTCAATTTTAGTTAAAGGTTGATTTGCCAAGTGAGCATCCGTTTTTGAATGCTTTAAAAGTTCACCTACCCCTTCCAGATGTTTCCTAAAACCTATGTACACAAACTGCCCTATTATCATTCCGAATCCGGCAATGGAGAAACCAAGATGCCAGCCAATTTTTTCGGCAACAGTGCCTACTATGATTGGCGCTACCAATGCCCCAATGTTAATTCCGATATAAAATATGGTAAAACCTGCATCTCTTCTAGAGTCTCCCTTTTTATAGAGCCCACCAACCATGGTGCTAATATTTGGCTTAAGTAGTCCAACACCAATTACAAGTAAAACCAGACCTGTATAGAAATAAGCCAAACCCTCTATGGCAATAGAAAACTGTCCTAAAATCACAAATATTCCACCTATGAAAACAGACTTTTTCTGACCAAGCCATCTGTCTGCGGCTACTCCACCAAAAATTCCCATGAAGTACACCATCATACCATACCAACCGTATAGAGCCAAAGCTTCTTTGCTCGTCCAACCCAAACCAGGGTTATCTGCAGTGGTTTGCTGTGTTAGATAAAGAACTAAAATGGCGCGCATTCCATAGAAGGAGAAACGCTCCCAAAGCTCTGTAAAGAATAAAACAAATAGTCCTTTTGGATGACCCAAAATTGTAGATTCTTGCTGCATAAGATTATTTTAAGGGATGCCTAAAATAGTTCTTTTAAGCACCTGTTTAAGATGAAGGACAAGGAGTTTACTAAAGCACGGAAGACCTTGCTTAGAAACCTATAAACCCAATGCCTCCTTTACATGCCCTAAATGATGTTCCCCATGCCATGCATAAAGACCAAGTTGCTCAGCTACCGTTACTGAAACTTTATTTTCAGGATGATAAAAGGTGCGCCTGAGTTCGGCTGTATTGAGGCTTTTGGCCAGAGCCACCCAACGTACATGCACATTCTTTAATAAATCTAAAGACACATTTACGTCTACGGATTGAACATCTGCTAAGCGGGTCCATCCATTTTCATCATATGGCTTAATGGTAGGGTTATCTTCTGTGAGGGCCAGCTTTACCCTCATATAGCCATTCATGTGGCTATCGGGTATGTGATGCAATATTTCGCGTACTGTCCAACTTCCGGGACGATATTGTAGTTCCAATTCCTCGTCCGAAACATCTGAAACCAAAGTCCGAAGGCGCTCGGGTAAATCCTCCAATGACTTAATCCAAAGCCTTAGTGTATCCTCACTTATCTTTTCCGGGCGCTGAAATTTACCAATCGGGTATTTTTTGAGTTCAAGGGCTGTTGTTTCCATAAATCCATTTTTGGAGGTATAAATTTACTGTACCATCTTAATAAAATCCAAAACGTTCAAAGCTATCACTCCATCTTTCATTGGCACCTGCTCCTTTCCGGGATATACCACGAACTTACGAGTGGCACCAATGGTTTCGCAAGCACTGTAGAAACCACGGGTAAGCTGTGGAGCGGTTGACCGTTTTATTTCTACTGCCCATACCTCATTGTCTTTCTCCAACACCAAATCTATCTCGGCCTGGCCGCTACTGCGGAAATGTTTCCACAAATCAAATTAACCATGCAATCTGAAAGTCAAACTTTCAATTTGCATGGTTAATTTTTGTTTACAGAAACCTTGAAGGTTTAATTAGGACTTGGAAATAAACCTTCAAGGTTTTCGATCGCACTTCAAGCCCTTAATACCCTTTATACTCCACCTCCTTTTCGGTGAATACTATTTCGTG
>CAXBJE010000369.1:0-3903 GCA_963975525.1 uncultured Owenweeksia sp.
AAATATATATTTGGTCAACCAATCTGGTTAACCAATTTTTACTGTAATATAAATCCTGTGCAAAATCACAATTTACTTATAGGCGAAATCACCCAATCAGATGATGAGATTACCATTAATCTCATCAAGGAATTAATCAATACCAAACAACTTGAACCCGGTGACCGTCTGCCTTCAGAGAGGAAGTTATCCGAAAAGTTTGAGGTAAGCAGAAGTCAGGTACGATCAGCAATTCAGAAGCTGGAATTTTACGGGATTTTAAAAACGCTTCCGCAAAGTGGTACAGTAGTCTCTCAAATCGGAATAACTGCCATGAATGGCATGATGAGGGACATACTAAAACTAAGAACTCCAGATTTTAAATCATTAGTAGAAACCAGGATAGTGCTTGAGAAAAGCCTTATTGAACTGGCCGCACAAAGGAGAACTGAAGAGGATCTTGCTAAAATTGAATCTGCATTAAATGCATTTAGAGAAAAGGTTACTGCTGATGGCAGTGCCGTTGAGGAGGATATGATGTTTCATTTGAAAATTGCTGAAGCTAGTGGCAATAGTGCACTGCACTCATTAATAATGATTATTACTCCTGAAATAATAATGTACTTTAATAAAAAGCACATTTGCGATAGTGTGGAAGCTGAAAAGCTAATTAGTGAACACTCCAATATTTTTAATGCGATAAAAGACAAGGACCCAAAGCGAGCTGTAGCAGCACTTGACACCCATTTTTCAGGGCTTAAGTCATATTGCTACGGTTAGATAAATAGTAAAAACAAAAAAAGGATGAGTTGCACCTCATCCTTTTATTTTGATACTTCATTTTGCAAAGCGAAGTAAAAACCAGGTGACAGAGCACTTGGCTTTAAGACTGCTAAATTAACAAGAAACTCGCTTCTGCGAGGGTTAATTTCTTACCATTTAGTCATGTTTTTGAATGCCAGGCTCTTGTAACCAACAGTTACTAAACAATTCAAAAACACAAGGACTATGAAATTAAACTTTTACTGTTTTTTCTTTTGCCTCTTCGCGTTTACGCTTAGTGCTCAAGAATCATTTACCCTAAAAGGCAAGGTGGTTTCAGCCTCCGACAGCCTCTCCATTATTGGAGCCAATGTGGTGGTGGTTGGAGAATCCAGGGGGACTACCTCAGATGTGGATGGTAACTTCAGCATAAATGTTTCTAAAGGAACTGTGTTAAACATTTCCTTCATCGGGTTTACCACCCAAACCTATGTGGTTGATAAAAATATCCCTATCAAAATTACCCTTGTTGAGGATAAAGAACTCCTGGATGAAATTGTAATTGTAGCCTATGGTGAGCAGAAAAAATCGAGCATTACTGGCTCTGTAGCTCAATTAAACAATAAAAACTTAGATGAACTTCCCTACAGCCGAGTAGATCAGGCATTACAAGGGAAAATTGCTGGTGTGCAGGTTCAAAACGTCTCAGGTTCTGTTGGTGAAGCTACACAAATTTCCATTAGGGGATTATCCTCTATTAGTGCTAATAGCTCTCCACTAGTGGTGGTTGATGGTTTTCCGATAGCTGAGGGATTGGAGTTTGTAAATCCCAATTCCATTAAATCTATTGAAGTACTTAAAGATGCCAGTTCAACTGCTCTATACGGTTCGCGTGGTGCAAACGGGGTAATACTGGTTACCACAAAAGACGGTGGTATTACTCCTAAATATACCTTTAAAGCCTTTACAGGATTTAAGAGCCCTGTTAAAAGTTCGGATGTGATGAATGCCTATGAGTATACAGATATGCTCCGCAATGAAAGGCAAACTATTGAAAACCTTGAAGCCCAACAAAACGGCACTACCCCAAGTGTTATTGACTATACAGACAGAGAAAGATCTATGCGCATTGTTTCTGATCAGGCCGGAATATCCGACTATCAGGAATTAGCCCAGAGAGATCAATCTCGCATAAGCAGCTACCAATTTGATGTTTCTGGTGGTAACGCCAATACTAAGTACTACTTATCCAGTCAATGGATAGATAACGAAGGCTTGTTAAAGGATAATTATCAAAATCGCTTTAATCTATCGGGAAAATTAAGTACCCGCCTAAATAAGAAAGTGGAAATTGGTATAAACTTCCGCCCCTCTTATACTCAAACTCGCAGGTCTACAATCGCCTATTCCGATTTTACAAGATCGCAACAGTGGCTACCGGTAAGGCACAATTCCTTTACCTCTGACCTTACCGGCCAACCTGTAGGTAGCTATGCCCACGCCCGTCACTTCAATAATACCCAATTTTCATATTTGGATGATATGGATAGCGTACAGACCTATACGATGTCATCCATTTGGGGAACGAGTAATAATAACGCCATTGCTGGCATGGAAAACGAGTGGCGTGTACAGGAAGACTTTAGATTGGTAACAGATGGTTTCTTAAAATGGAAAATCGCCAAAGGACTTACCTATCGTGGTACTGCAGGTTCTTACATTCAGTATAGAGACTATGAAATATTTCGCAACTCTTTAGCCGACAAATCTGGACAGGCCTATGCCGATAATTCAACCTCTATGAAGGAGCGTTTTATTACGGAGCATACTTTGGCTTATGACAAAACCATAAACAAGCATGACTTTCAGGGATTGTTAGGTACCACCTATGAGCACACCGACATAAAGAACAGCTCTATTTACGGAACCCAATTTCCTACCGATTTTGTACAAACTGTAAATGCTGCTACTTTACTAGATGCAGATGAAACCTTTACCAACAAAGAAGAAATTGCACTTGCCTCTTATTTGGCTCGCGTAAACTATGCCTTTGATAACAAGTATTTACTATCCATTGCCGGTAGGTATGACGGTTCTTCCTTATTTGGACCTGAAAACAAGTACGGATTTTTCCCATCTATTTCTGCGGGATGGAATGTTCACAGCGAAAAATTCTGGAAAAAACCACAGAAATATATCAATCAGTTAAAACTTAGAGGAAGCTATGGTTTAACAGGTAATAACAACATAGAGAACTATGCCTTTACCAATCTTCTTTTCCCATCCAACTACTCCTTAGGTAACGGAGGAGGCTCTGTAAGCAGTGGCTTGGGCGAAACAGGTACAACCCTGGGCAACCCATCTATCAGTTGGGAGCAAACCTATCAGTATGATTTTGGTGCCGATATTCAATTGTTTAGAGGTAAAGTTGCCTTAACGGCTGACTACTACTATTCCATTACTGATCAGTTATTGTTACGCCAAAATGTATCTCAAATTACCGGACATGATAACTATTGGAATAACATCGGAAAAATTGAAAACCAGGGTGTGGAGCTTGTATTAAGCACCTACTTAAACCTTGGTAAAGTTTCCTGGATTGCCAACGTGAACTTTTCTACCAACCAAAACCGACTTATTTCACTTGGTGGTGAGGAGCAATTCATCAATCAGGGAGAGCGCAGTGAACAATACATTTCTCGTGTAGGCGAAGAAGCAATCCAGTTTTACGGATACCGTATGATTGGTATTTGGCAAACGCAAAAAGAATTGGACGAAAACCCACACTCAGCTGATGATGCAGTTGGTGGAATTAGAGTGGCAGACATTAACGGTGATGGTGAAATTACCGCAGCTGACCGTACCACACTTGGAAGTCCATTCCCTGATTTTACCTGGGGATTTTCGAACACATTTAAGTACAAGGGTTTTGACCTTTATTTCTTAATTCAAGGATCAGAGGGTGCTGAAGTTTACTACGGAGATGGATTTTATACCGAAACCCGCTACCTGCAAACTGACTTTACCGATGGATGGTGGTACAGCGAAGATGTTGCGGCATCAAAACCACGCGAAAAACTGGGTAGAGACTGGATGTTGACCGATTACCTTATACAAGATGCCTCTTATGTTTCGGTAAGAGAAATTGTGTTGGGCTATACC
>CAXBJE010000370.1:0-3892 GCA_963975525.1 uncultured Owenweeksia sp.
TTTTCATACAGATACTGTGCAAACCGTTGGTCATTATCCAATAGACCTTCAGGAGTTGGAGGTTGATTTTTTGGCGGCCTCAGCTCATAAGTTTTACGGCCCAAAAGGTGTTGGTGTATTGTACATCAATCATCGCGTAAAGGTTGGGCCTTTTATGGAAGGTGGCTCGCAAGAGCGCGGCAGACGTGCAGGAACAGAGAATATTTTGGGGATAGGCGGTATGCACACAGCTCTTCAAACTTCACTTGATAATCACGAAGTTGAAAATGCACATATTCTTGGTTTGAAGAAGTACTTTATCGAGAAGCTCCAGTCGGAAATGGACAATGTGCTTTTTAATGGTAATTGTACTGCCCATGATAAATCTATGGTTTCTGTTGTGAGTGCCCGTTTTCCATCCTTTCCAAAAGATAATATGCACCTGTTTACATTAGATATGAACGGTATTGCACTAAGCGGAGGAAGCGCCTGCCAAAGCGGTAGCCAGGTAGGATCGCATGTAATTCAGGCGTTGTACCCCGGAAATACCTACCCGGTAATACGCTTTTCTATTGGTAAGGATAATACCAAGGAGGAAATTGACAGTGTGGTGGAGGCCCTAAAGAAAATGGAAGTTAAGGCCGAGGTAAAAGCCTAGGCCGGATATAGCTCAAAATCAAAAAAGCCCTGATGAAGTTTATTTTCATCAGGGCTTTTTGGTAAAATATATTTTGAAGGTCTACGCCTTGGTTTCTTCCATTTCCTCTTCACCTTCAGCTTCCTTCTTCTTTTTGGCGTTATCCGGGTCGTAACCAAACAGGCGCTTATCGCGGATAATATTATCCACATAAGCTGGTAACGCTCTATCCCAATCTTCTTCGCCTTCGCGGATTTTTCTCAGTACATCTCTACTAAAGATTTGAAGAATTTCAGGATCATAGTTTTCAATGTCAATAATCCGTTTGTTAAACATCAGGTAATCAAACAAAGGCTGAAGCCGCGGATGAATCTTAACCGACTGACTTGTTTCTATAGGCTCTTCTTTACTAGGCTGAGAAGGGTAAACGTACAACTTAAGGTCAGATGAATATAGGATTCCGAAAGCCTCTAAAATTCCACCTTTCAGCTCGCGGTAATACTTTTCAGCAAATAGTTCTCTAAGGTTTGTAACACCCATAATAAGACCCATCCTTTGATCCGTATAGCGGGTAAAGTACTCCACCAACTTGTAGTACTGTTGGTGATTTGAAATCAAAACGGTTTGTCCGAGAGAACATAGTATTTCGGCTCGGTCTAAGAAATCCTGCTCATCAATTTCACCCTCGGCTTTCAGGTTATTCAAAGTGATTTCAAAAAGTACAACCAGGTTTTCGTGATCCACTTTTCGTTCATCCACAAAATAGCCGTACCCCTTTTTAATCATATCAATATTCACCTTGGTGGCAGGGCGGAAACTTCCGCGCAAAGCGAGTATGTTCTTTTTATAAAGAAGGGCTGCAGGTAGTATGTTCTTTCCCTCTGGGCCAAAAATTACCGCATCCGTCATTCCATTTTTAATCAGCTGGAGAGACATCAATCGGTTATCTACATTTTTAAACTCAGGGCCTTCAAAATGCACCATGTCAATCTCCACCTTGTATTTGGAGATATTATCATAAAGTGAACGAAGGAGTTCTTCCGGTTTATTTCGGATATGGAAACATCCATAAATCAGGTTTACCCCCATCACACCAATGGTTTCCTGTTGCAGATGAGCTTCTTCTTCCTTCATTCGGATGTGGAAGATCACATCATTGGGCTCCTGATCAGGTGCCAATTGAAACCGGATTCCCATCCAGCCATGGCCCTTAAATTTTTTAGTAAAGTTGATGGTTGCTACCGTATTTGAAAACGTGAAGTAGCATTTATTAGGAAATTTATCGCGACTAAGTCGTTGTTCAATCAGATTGTACTCGTGCTCAATCATCTTGCGCAAGCGAGCCTCGGTAACATATCGCCCGTCTATTTCGCGGCCATAAATGGCATCACTAAAGTCCTTGTCGTAAGCACTCATGGTTTTTGCCACCGTGCCCGAAGCCCCGCCAGCTCTAAAGAAGTGGCGAACTACCTCCTGGCCTGCGCCTATTTCGGCAAAGGTTCCGTAGATGTTTTCGTTGAGATTTATTTTCAGGGCTTTTTGGCCTGTAGAGAGTACAATCCGTTCCATCGGGTGTTTTGGGTTTTGCCTTACAAAATTAACAAGTTAGAAGGGCTGGCATTCTTTTTTACCTTTATTTTTAAACGTTTCTTCGTGAAAAACTTATATATGAAGTTTACCTTTCTCGGTACCGGCACTTCACAGGGTATTCCTGTAATAGGATGTACGTGTAAAGTGTGTAACTCAGATGACTCTAAAGATAACCGGTTGAGGAGTTCGCTGCTTGTGGAAAGCGGTAAAACAACAATAAACATCGATATAGGTCCGGATTTTAGGCAGCAAATGCTAAGAGCCGGTGTTAATGATATGGATGCAATCCTCTTTACACATGAGCATCAGGATCATACAGCCGGGCTGGATGAAGTGCGTGCCTTCAATTTTATCAATAAAAAGCCCGTGCAGCTTTATGCTGCAGAACGGGTGCAAAAGCGCCTAAAGGAGCAGTACTCCTATATATTCGAGAATGCCGATTATCCCGGTATCCCGCAAATAAGTATGCATGACCTGGAAGCAGGTAAGCCCATTACCGTTGGGAATATTGAGATTTTACCCATTAAAGTAATGCACGGGCAAATGCCCGTTTTGGCTTTTAGGATTGGAGGTTTTACCTATATAACCGATGCAAACTATATAGGCGAAACCGAGAAAAACCTGATAAGGGGTAGCAAACACCTCGTGCTAAACGCGCTTAGGCAAAAGAGCCATCACTCTCATTTTACCTTAGATGAAGCTATTGAGCTTTCTCAGGAATTGGAGGTGCCGAATACATATCTCACGCATATCAGCCATCAACTGGGCCTGCACGCTGAGGTCAATAAAAGTTTGTCAAAAGGGGTGGGGCTGGCGTGGGATGGGTTGGTGGTGGAGAGTTAATGTTGACAAGGTCAAAATGGAAATATCAACTACCCCGTCTTGGCCAAGCCAAGCCACCCCTTTTTTCCAGAAGGGGAATGGCTCCGAAACGAAATCCGTATGTAATTTAATAGACTTTGCGCAATGCTTCCCCTTCAAATTTGAAGGGGTGTCTCGGCTCAGCCGAGACGGGGTAGTTTACTTACACCGAAACCCCATACTCCCTCAACGCATCATTCAAAGAAGTCTTTTTATTGGTGCTTTCCTTTCGTGTTCCGATAATTAATGCACAGGGCACCTGAAACTCACCAGCAGGGAATTTTTTAGTGTAGCTGCCCGGAATTACCACTGAACGAGCAGGAACGTAACCCTTAATCTCTTTGGGCTCAACACCGGTTACATCAATAATTTTGGTAGAGGCTGTAAGCACTACGTTGGCTCCAAGTACAGCTTCTTTTTCAATGCGGATTCCTTCCACAACGATAGAGCGTGAACCTAAAAAGCAATTGTCTTCAATAATTACAGGGGCCGCTTGTACGGGTTCTAATACACCTCCAATACCCACGCCACCACTTAAGTGTACGTTTTTACCAATTTGGGCGCAGCTACCTACCGTGGCCCAGGTATCTACCATGGTGCCTTCATCTACATAGGCCCCAATATTTACATAAGATGGCATCAAGATTACCCCTTTGCTGATGTAGGCACCATATCGCGCTACAGCGTGAGGTACCACACGTATTCCCAACTCCCTATAGCCACTTTTCAGCGGAATTTTATCATGAAATTCCAATGGGCCCGCTTCCAGGGTTTCCATTTTGCGAATAGGGAAATATAGGATCACAGCCTTTTTTACCCACTCGT
>CAXBJE010000371.1:0-3887 GCA_963975525.1 uncultured Owenweeksia sp.
TGCAGGTAAACCAACTGCTAAAGCAGATTGTGAATTTTGGCAATAGCCCAACGGTAAATAACCCTTACCTGCTGAAATATTCATTGAGGTTTAACCAAACACAGACTCAAATAAATGTGGGTTTTGGATATAACTATTCTCACCAAAAGGAAAAGAATGGATTGAAATCTGATCTCTCTAATCTTGATTTTAGGTTGGGCTACGGAAAAGCCTATTCCATTGGAAAAAAGTTTGAATTTGGAATTGGGATTGACGGGGTATTGAAAGCTCAAAACATTCAAACCGTAAATGTGCAGTCGTTCAATTTTGGTAGTGGATTAGATTCTACCATTACCACTTCAAAGTCTGTGGCGATGGGTTATGGGCTGGGGCCTCAGGTTACTTTAACCTATGCCATTACTGATAGAATATTGATTGGCACTGAGGCATCTTACTACTTCATCCGCTCTAAACAAACATTAGAGGTTCAGGAAAAAAACTATTCCTCCAGTTTTGGTGGCCCCGAGATTTTAACGGTTAATACCCAAAAGGATGAAACCAAAGGGATGGATTTGAACTTGCAGTTACCTGTTGCGCTGTTTTTGATTATTACGTTTTAACCACCCCTTACCCTCCATAAAAGGAGTGGAGAGGCATTCATAACATAGTTCAGATTAATTCACTCCTAAATCCAAATCACCACCTCGCAGGTAACTGCTAAATAGGTCGGAGAAGTTGAAACCTGCCACTAATCTTTCTTTGTTGAGTTTGGAATGTTCGGCCAATGCCCACAGCACCATTTCCATAATAAAGTAGCGGGAGTCACTTTCGTAGCCATCGGGCAAGTTGTTTTTTAAGAAACGCTCCATGGGCTTTATGGAATCCAAAGTGCGCTGGTATTCGCCATCGCTGGCATCCGTAAGTAGATCAATGCTATTGCCTTTGCTAAACCATTCCACCAACTCATTATATGGGTTTTGTGCATCGGATGATTTGATGTTATCAAGCGTGGGTAGGAAGTCTTCAATAAGTGTTTTTACTGCACTTCCAATCAGGTTTTCAGCTACCATGGCCGAACCTTCCTGTTCGCCCTCATACACCAGCTCTACTTTACCAGTAATGGCGGGAACAATTCCTAAAAAGTCTAATAAACGCACTGTTGTTTTTTCGGAGCCACTTACCAACATCCTGCGTTCGGCAGTGCTTACCAGATTTTCAAGTGCTGTTATGGTTAATCGTGCAGATACTCCGCTCTTGGCATCTATGTATTCATTCTCACGGGCTTCAAAAGCAATTTGCTCCAACAAGTCGCGGGCTACATCAGGAATAGCAATAGTATCGGTTTGAACGGTTTTCAATTTTGCTTCCTGTTCGGTGATTTTTCGTGCGGTCTCAATATCCTCAGGATAGTGCGTTAAAATCTGGCTGCCAATACGGTCTTTCAATGGAGTTACAATAGAACCACGGTTGGTGTAGTCCTCAGGATTGGCGGTAAATACAAACTGAATATCCAGGTTTAACCTGAGTTTAAAACCTCTGATCTGTATATCACCTTCCTGCAAAATATTAAATAGCGCAACCTGAATGCGAGCCTGTAAATCGGGCAACTCATTAATTACAAAAATGCTGCGGTTAGCGCGTGGAATCATCCCAAAATGAATCACCCGCTCATCTGCAAAGGACAATTTTAGGTTAGCTGCTTTTATAGGATCCACATCACCAATAAGGTCGGCAACCGTAACGTCTGGTGTAGCCAGCTTTTCATAATAGCGCTCATCACGATGAATCCAGTAAATGGGAGTATCATCACCCTTCTCGGCAATTATTTCCAGGGCCGTTCTCGAAAGGGGCATCATGGGGTCATCCGCCAATTCGCTTCCAGTAATTGCAGGTACGTATTCATCCAGCAATTTTACCATCATACGAGCCATACGCGTTTTTGCCTGTCCGCGTAAGCCTAAAAAGTTAATATTATGTCCGGAAAGAATAGCTCTTTCCAAATCCGGAATTACCGAATATTCAAAGCCATGTATTCCTTCAAATACGTTTACCCCTTTTCTAAGATTGGTGATGAGATTGTCACGAAGTTCGTCCTTGATGCCCTTCGGCTGGTAGCCTGATTTTTTCAGTTCGCCAAGGGTGGTGATTGTTGTTTTATCCATCTAAATTATTTCTGTGCAGCACGCTTGCCAAAGTCGTCCGTCACTTTCGTTTCAAATTCTTCGGTTTCGTCAAATTCGGGCTTGGCTTGGTCAGCAAGTGTTAGCACGGTGGTTATACCATCTTGTGTTTTGGTCAGTTTATCTCCTTCGCGGGATACTATGTAAAATTTGTCCATCGGAGTTCTACCTTCTTCAGCCATGCCCTGGCCGTAAAATTTAATTGTATCACCATTGCGTAGATAATCAAAAACATAGGGTCTGGCCTCGGGATTTTTAATAATCAACAGTGATTCATCAGTTACCCATAGTTCGGCATACTGGCCTTTTTGGGTCATAAAACCCCACACACCTGTAAAGTCAGTTTCATTGGCCGCATTGCTGTTGCAAGAGGTAAAAATTAGAGTTGAGGCGAAAAGAGTAGCAAGTAATAATAGTTTTGATTTCATGATAAAGGATAGTGTTTTAGATGAGTTCAAATGTATGAGCAAAGTTTTAGTAAACAAGTTCATCTGCTTGGGTTAACGGATAGTTCTTCTCCGGTTTGTTTCGTAATCCTGAAATATAAATTCTCCTAAACCTTTGAGACCGGTAAAAAACGCCTTTCCTTTATTAGCCTGTGTAAAATTCTGCACAAACCTTTGCAGGTATGGGTCTTGTGCAATCATAAATGTGGTAATGGGAATGTTCATTCTGCGACAAGCAGCAGCCTTGTTAAGGCATTTGTTTACAATGTAGTCATCCAATCCCATGCTGTTTTTATAGTAAGTGCCATCAGGTTCAACCAGGCAACTGGGCTTTCCATCGGTAATCATAAAAATCTGTTTATTGGCATTTTTCTTTTTGCGGAGCAAGTCCATTGCCAACTCCAGTCCCGCAACGGTATTGGTATGATAGGGGCCAACCTTTAAGTAGGGGAGCTCCGCTAAGTCTATTTGCCAGGCATCGTTGCCAAATACTATAATTTCTAAAGTGTCTTTTGGGTAGCGCGTTTTTATCAGTTCTGCCAGTGCCAAAGCCACTTTTTTAGCTGGGGTAATTCTATCCTCACCATACAGTATCATGCTGTGGCTGATGTCTATCATCAGTACCGTTGACATCTGTGCTTTGTAAAAGTTCTCCTGTATAACCAAGTCATCGTGAGTCATCCCAAACTGATCAATACCCTGATTGATGTACGCATTTTTGATGCTCTCATTCATGGCAATCTGATCCATGCTATCACCAAAGCGGTAATCTCGGGTTTCGGAGGTTTGCTCATCTCCTTGCCCGGTATATTTTGTAGTGTGGTTTCCTGAATTCGACTTCTTCAGCTTTCCAAAAATTTGCTCCAGAGCACTGCTGCGGATGGCTCTTTCAGTTTTGGCAGTCATGGCCAGCCCTCCACCATTAGGGTCATCAATTTCCTCACGGAGATAGCCCTTCTTTTTTAAATCCTCTATAAAGTCTTCGAGGGTATAATCCTTTGTAGTAAGGTTGTATTCCTTGTCCAGCTCATTCAACCAGTCCAGGGCCTCATCCACATCACCCGAAGTGTGCAGAAGCAGTTCCTTGAAAATATCAAAAAGCTTTTCAAAAGTGGTTTTGGCCTCGCCTGTGTACTTACCAAATCTTAGCCCAAGCTGCTGTGATGTAATCATTCGTTTCATCTCGTTCGAAAGTAGTGGATATACTTTGTATTTGTGATAAACGCAGCCTGTGGGGCAAAAGGTTTAAACAATGGAAAATTGTGGGAAGGTGCTAGTTATT
>CAXBJE010000372.1:0-3862 GCA_963975525.1 uncultured Owenweeksia sp.
TGAAGCTGAGCATAGGGCATAGCCCCACTGTCAAACCAAACGTCAATCAGGTCGGCTTCCCTGCGCATGGCTTCGCCTTTACTTGATTTCAACACCACTTCGTCCACAATGTGACGGTGCAGATCTACAGTATCATAATTCTCATCAGAAAGGTTGCCCACTTCAAATTTCTCAAACGGGTGGTGCTCCATCAAACCGGCAGCTATAGCCTCATCACAAGCGGCTTTTAGCTCTTCTACACTGCCAAATATTTTGCGCTCAGTACCATCTTCCGTACTCCAGATGGGGAGTGGAATACCCCAGTAGCGTGAGCGGCTGAGGTTCCAGTCATTGGCATTCTCCAACCAGTTTCCAAAACGTCCTTCACCAGTGCTTTTGGGTTTCCAGTTAATGGTTTTGTTAAGTGCCACAAGCCTTTCCTTATCTTCCGTAACGCGGATAAACCAACTATCAAGCGGGTAATACAAAATAGGTTTATCGGTACGCCAGCAGTGCGGGTAGCTGTGTACATACTTCTCCACTTTAAAGGCTTTGTTTTCTTCCTTCAGGCGGATGGCAAGTTCTACGTCCACCGATTTTTCGGGCGCTTCGCCATCAGAATAATATTCATTCTTCACATATTTACCAGCCATGTCGCCCATGTGCTTGGTAAAGCGGCCCTGTAAATCAACAAGTGGAACCGGATTGTCATTATCATCCAACACCAACATTGGTGGAACAACAGGGTTGGCTTCCTTAGCAACCTTGGCATCATCGGCACCAAAGGTTGGGGCGGTGTGAACTATTCCCGTACCATCTTCAGTAGTTATAAAATCACCGGAAATCACGCGGAAAGCGTTTTCAGGGTTTTCGTAAGGGAGGGTGTAGGGCAGTAGTTGTTCGTAACGAAGTTCCAGGAGTTCTTTACCAAGGCCTTCCCAAACTATAATCCAAGGAATGTTTTTTCCCTGACCATCATATTCAGTAAGCGGCAAGTTTTTTTGGTCTTCCTTAAAGTATTTTCCAACCAGATTTTTGGCCAAAATCACTTTTTGTGATTGATGGGTATATTGGTTAAAAGTTTCCACCATTACATAGGGAATGCTTTTACCAACAGTAAGTGCAGTATTACTAGGCAGCGTCCAGGGGGTGGTAGTCCACGCCAGGAAATATACTTTGTCAGCAGACTTTACAGCATCTCCAAAAGTTTTTTCAAACTGCTCATTCCGCACTACAGGAAATTGCGCAATTACAGTAGTATCGGTAACATCGCGGTAACTTCCGGGCATGTTTACCTCATGTGAGCTAAGCCCTGTACCCGCCTTAGGCGAATACGGCTGAATGGTATAGCCTTTATAGATTAATTCCTTTTCCCAAAGCTGCTTGAGTAGCCACCATACAGTTTCCATGTATTTGGGTTTGTAGGTGATATAGGGGTCATCCATATCCACCCAATAACCCATTTTTTCGGTAAGATCGTTCCACACATCCGTGTAACGCATTACCGCCTTTTTACAAGCTTCGTTGTATTCCTCTACTGTAATCTTTTTGCCGATATCTTCTTTGGTGATGCCGAGTTCTTTTTCAACGCCAAGCTCTACAGGAAGGCCGTGAGTATCCCAGCCCGCCTTACGTTTTACCTGATAACCATCAAGGGTTTTAAAGCGGCAGAAAATATCCTTTATAGCGCGTGCCATTACGTGGTGAATACCAGGCAGCCCGTTGGCCGAGGGTGGGCCTTCGTAAAAGGTAAATGCCGGTTTTCCTTCTCGGGAAGAAATACTCTCCTCAAAAGTGTTGTTGTCTTTCCAATATTTTAATACCTCACGGCTGATGCCGGAAAGGTCTAAATGCTTGTATTCAGGGTATTTGCGCGCCATATAGGGGGCTGTTTTTTTAAGAGGCGCAAAGGTAATGAAAGAAGAGGTTTTTAAGAGGTGGTAAACCAAAGCCACTCTAGCTAGATTAATTTGCCGCTAAGGCACCAAGTCACTAAGGAAAAACTTAGTGCCTTTGTGTCTTAGTGGCCTCATTTCAAATTCATAGTTTTAGGCTTTCATTTAAACTATGCGCAAACTATCCCTTTACATCGCCTCTTCCATTGATGGCTACATAGCTAAACCAGACGGATCTGTGGACTGGCTGGAAGATTTCCCCAATCCAGACGAACCGGACATGGGCTACTTTGATTTTATTAAGGATGTAGACACTTTACTGTTTGGAGCAAAAACCTACAGGCAAGTACTCACTTTTGGCGAATGGCCCTATGAAGGGAAGGAATCATTTGTGTTTAGCCGAAACCCCGTGGCTGCTCATGATGATAAAGTAACTTTTATTTCTGGGGACATTGTACATTTTCTGAACGACCTAAAAACTAAACCGGGGAAAACCATTTGGTTAGTTGGAGGAGGAGAAATCAATAGCCTGTTGCTAAACAATGACCTTATTGATGAGATCATCTTAACCTTGGTGCCCATGGTTTTAGGAAACGGAGTTCCACTATTCGCCCATGGTAAACTGGATAAGGTGCTAAAGCTTTCCAGCACAAAAACATATACCAATGGCATGGTGCAAATGACATATTCAAAAGCAAAATGATAAAACAAATTTTCGGGTTTCTTTCCATTTTGGGTTTAGTGAGTCTTTCTGCCATCGCTCAGGATTCTGTAATCGTTATAGGGATTGAATCCGCAGCACCATTTATAAAGGTGAAAGAGGGTGCCGAACCAAAGGGACTTAGTGTAGAATTCTGGGATTTGGTGGAGGATGAGGCCAATCTGCAGTTTGAATTTAAGAGCTACAATAAGCTTAATGATCTTCTTTCAGCCATTAGGGATGGAGAGGTTGATATGAGCATAAACCCTGTTACGGTAACGGATAACCGCATGCAGTCTATGGATTTTTCGCAGCCCTTTTTTATTTCGGGTACAGCGGTGGCGCGCAAATATGAAAGTAACTGGTGGGGTGTCCTCAAGAATATTTTTAGCTGGCAGTTTATCTCGGCTGTAGCCGTGCTGCTTTTTGTGATATTCATTTTTGGAGTACTGATTTGGCATTTTGAGAAGAGGAAAAACAACGAGCAATTTGGCACCGGACTAAAAGGTTTAGCCGATGGTTTTTGGTGGAGTGCTGTAACCATGACAACCGTTGGTTATGGAGATAAAGCCCCCGTAACCCGCGGAGGAAGGGTGGTTGGATTCATCTGGATGTTTGCCGCCATAATTATGATATCCAGCCTAACGGCAGGTATCGCTTCAGCACTTACGGTTCAATCGCTTGACGCAAAAATTTCATCTCCAGAGGATTTAAGACGTTTTAATGTAGCCACTATTTCTGGCAGTAGTACTGCTGACTATCTCAATTTATTTGATATAGATTTTATGGCCTTTGAATCTGTAGCTGATGCATTGCAAGCGCTGGAAGATGATGAGGTGGAAGCAGTTATTTATGACCGCCCTATCCTTCAGCACTTTTTAAATGAAGGTGATTTTAAAAACGTCATAATATCAGGCCGGAATCTAAAAACAGACTACTATAGTTTTTCCTTACGGGATTATTTAGACCCGTTTGTGGTAAAAACACTCAAGTCTCCGGAATGGAGCTTTAAACTTAGAAATTTGGAAAAAGAGGAATAGAGGGTTGCCTGCTACCTTCTGTATTCGATATTTTTGGCCATCAATAAAAACCCCTAACTATGAAAAAAACTAGTCTACTATTTGGTTTTACAATCCTGATTGCCGCGTGCAGCCAGCCAGCAGCAACAGAAGATTCTGAGGCATCAACTGTTGATTCCACCCAAGTGGAGCAAGCAGAAGAGGTGGAACCCTCACTTACCCTGGTATGGGAAACGGATACGGTACTTACTACAAACGAATCTGTTTTA
>CAXBJE010000373.1:0-3819 GCA_963975525.1 uncultured Owenweeksia sp.
TGCAAAATGTAACCTTATCTCAAAGCATTTTTCAAAAGAGGAGAGGGCTGGCTTCTATCACCTTTTATACTGCGGCCGGAGATGAGTCTATGCCACATTTACCAATGGAAGAGGCTCAAGAAATTTACAATTATGTGTTGTTTAAAATTCAGAGTGATGGCCGCAGCTGGATGTAACAATCTAAACTTAGGCTTTTACCAATTCCTGCAAAGCAGTAATAAACGAGGCATCATCTGGGCTGATGGCAATTTTTTCCTTGCCAAGGGTTAGTATCCAAAGTGGCTTTTGCCGGGTTGCATACATGCTGAAGTCTCCAACACCTTTATTGTTAAAGCTACCAAAGTACCCAAACAGGCCCCCGTTGCCCATGGTTCTCCAGGTCATTCCCTGTTTTACCTCACCATAATTTTCTACAGAAGTAAGCGCGTTGAGATCAAAAGTCTTTTGCCCTTTTACCCTTTGTACAATTAGTGAATTGCCTTCAACCACATATTCCTTCACCGAATTCATGTAGCACCAAATAATTACTATGGTTAGAGTAACAACACCGAAACTCAGCCCTATCCGGGCTTTGCCCTCATTTATCATAATAATTTCATAGATGAGAAAACCTACCACGCCAAACATAAATGCCGTTAGTATCTTCGCCCACCAATCGAGTGATGCACTTGATTTCATTGATTATTCTTTTGATTCAAATATAGAGATGAACTTAAAACCTTGGATAGCTGCTGCGAGACTGAGAACTCTTCCCCTGGCCTTTTCGAGTATAATACTGGGTACTTGCCTTGCAGCCTCCCACGGGCATTACAATATTGGTGTTTTTATCCTTTGCCTGCTCACCACCTTGTGTTACCAGGTACTTTCTAATTATGCCAATGATTATGGCGATGGCGTAAAAGGCACCGATGCCGCAAGAGTTGGGGAACAGCGGGCTGTAGCAAGTGGTGAAATTTCGGCTGCACAAATGAAAAAAGCCGTTTGGATTTTTGCCGGGCTTTCCTTTGTATTTGGCACCTGGCTCAGCATTATTGCCACTCAGGGTCTTCCCTTGGTAGTAACCATTGGCTTTGTGGTGTTGGGGTTACTGGCCATTATTGCCGCTATTACGTATACCGTTGGCCGCAGAGCCTATGGCTACCGGGGCCTTGGCGATATTTCTGTTTTGATTTTCTTTGGAATAGTGGGTGTTGTGGGTTCCTACTTTTTACAAACCAATATTATTAACTGGGAAGTTTTTATGCCGGCCACAGCGGTAGGTTTCCTGGCCATAGGTGTACTAAATCTCAATAATATGCGGGATTTGGAGAGCGATAAACTGCATGGTAAAATTACGCTGCCGGTAATTATGGGACTAAAGGGCGCTAAGATTTACCACGGTGCTTTGGTAATACTGGCGTTTGATTTGGCCTACGTTTATAACTCCATGGCCGAAACCAGCTTTTGGGGAAACCTGTATTTTTTGAGCGTTCCCTTTTTAATGATGAACCTCTTTCAAGTATCAAAGGCCCAAACGCCTGAGCAGTTTGAGCCTTTGTTAAAAAGATTGGCAATTACCACTTTATTGTTCTCCATCACTTTTGGTATTGGGCAGGTAATCTAATTTACTAGCATCCCAGCGCATTAACGCTAGCCCTTGCACCATCTATGCTTTGCTCAAATGCCGCTTTTTGGCTTGCCGGTACACATGCTCTTTGATTTTCCAAAGCATCAATGTAATCATTGTATGCCTCCTTGTACTTTAGGCAGTTAGCTGTTGACGGATCACCCGAATAAGCACTTGCAGCAACAGAAAGGGCGGCAGCTTCATCCTGAACAGACAGTGACCAGCTTATATAGCCACGGCATGGGCCACCACCGTCATTGTTATCCTTATTGCAGGATGGAGAAATGGTTAATGCAAAAAGCGAAAATCCTATTAGGATAAGTTTTGATTTCTTCATGGTTAAGGTTTTAGTTATAAATCAAGTAACTAAAATAATAAACTCAAAATTATTTATGAGCTCGTTTTAGCCCTTAAAGAAAACCAAAGTCTATATGGTAATGCTCATCATGTAAGTTGTCAATAGTTTTTGGCAGAGCCTGGGCAAAATAGATTCCCTTCATTTTTACCTTTTTTCCATTTTCAGATTTGAAAAAATCATCCTTCAGATCAATCTTAAAGATGACCTTCTTTATGTACATACCTCTTTTACGAGCAGATTTTTCAAGTGCTAAAATATGTGCACCCATTGTGTCAAAGTCGATTGAAACGTTGCTGTTTAGGGTAGAAACACCATTTTGGTCAAAAGACATCCCATAGTGCCAAATACCAAAGTGATGATGTAGATAATAGGGTTTGTTGTTTTTTAAAAGAGGAGTGCCAAAGTCTATTGAGGTACCATTTTGATGTGTTCTATGAGGCCACATTTTTCCGCCATTCTTATGAGAACATTCCATTAGCAGAAAATCCTGGTTTGGCTTTGACCCTTTCATTTCTTCATAGGCCTCTAAAGAAATATCCAATACTTTACTGTGCACCCAAGCTCTGTTAAAAAAGGCATAGCTAATTCTTGAAAAGTACCTGTAGTTTTCACCACGAAATGGAAACCTTCTTCCATTTTCTAGTTTACCGTTTGAGACACTGCCTATGGACCTGGACACACCTGTTCCTTTTGGAGTTCTTGCCAGTTCCGTAACAATGCAAGAGTAGGTTACCATGGCTATAACAAGAAAAAGCACGTATTTTAATACGGAACTATTACCTAATCTCATGGCTGATTATTGTTGAGCAAGTTCTTTTGTCCTTCCCCATCATTTATTAGGCATATCATATTCGTTGATAAAAGAGGCATCTTATTAGGAACGAAATCTAAAGGCTTTCCACAGCGGATAAAGCTCGATAGGAATTGTAAGAATGGGTGATCGCACGTTTGGATTTTAGGTTAAAAATAGAAATTCAAAGTATTAACCGCTATAAGCGGGGAATAGTATGATGTGGTTTAGTTTTGTTCAAGATTTATTAGGCTTATGAAGGCATCCTGGAAAAAATACACCCTTAACTTTAAGCAACCCGCTGGTACCAGCAGGGGTATTCTCCGTACTAAAGAGTCCTATTTTTTGATTTTGGAAGATGGTGAAAGCAGGGGTATTGGCGAATGTGGGCTTCTTAGAGGCTTAAGTGCTGACGATCGCCCTGATTATGAGGTAAAACTCAAGTGGCTGGTTGAAAACATAAATATGCCGGTGGAAGAGCTCTATGGAGAACTAGTTGAGTTTCCTTCTATTCAATTTGGGTTGGAGATGGCCATGATGGATTTGTATTGCGAGAATCACATTTTGTTTCCTTCGGAGTTTACTTGTGGTAGTGTAATGCAGCCTATAAATGGATTGATATGGATGGGCGACACCGCATTTATGAATCAGCAGGTAGGTGATAAGATTGATGCCGGATTTAAGGTGCTGAAAATGAAAATTGGTGCCATTGGTTTGGAGAGGGAAATTGAAATCCTGAAAAGCATAAGAAATGAGTTTACTGCTGGTGAGTTGGAACTTAGAGTGGACGCCAATGGCGCTTTTGCTCCTGCAGATGCACCCGAGATTTTAAAGCGGTTGGGCGAATTGCAAATTCATTCTATAGAACAACCCATAAAGGCAAGACAATGGCAGGAGATGGCCTCACTTTGTGAAAATTCTCCAATTGACATTGCCCTTGATGAAGATTTAATTGGCTTGTTTCATTCAGCCGAAAGGCGAAAGTTACTGCACGATGTAAAGCCCGCTTATATCATTTTAAAGCCAAGTTTTATCGGGGGCTTCCGCGGAAGCGAAGAATGGATA
>CAXBJE010000374.1:0-3811 GCA_963975525.1 uncultured Owenweeksia sp.
TTTAACAATTTCTGCGGAAGCATTTTCCAAATCAAAATCCATGGAACGGGCCTTAATACCCATTACCGTGAGCGCACATGCAGCAAGAGATGTAGCCAATAAATCGGTTGGAGAAAAGGCTCCACCTTTTCCATTGTTATCCAGTGGTGCATCGGTGATAAACCGCTGACCAGAACGTTGGTGCTCGGCTTCAGTTCTCAATCCACCATGATAGACAATTTTTGATGTTATGCTCATAATTTGGTTTTAAGCGATGTTATTGTAAACGGCTTGGACGTCATCATCATCGTCAATTTTGTCCAGTAGTTTTTCAATGTCCACCATTTGCTCTTCGGTAAATTCAACCGGGCTGGTAGGTATACGTTGTAAAGAAGACTTTTCCACCTCTATCCCCATTTCATCCAAAGCAGATGACAGTTTACCATAGTTGGTATAGTCTCCGTACACAAAAATCATATCGTCTTCGGTATCAATTTCCTCAAGTCCGGCATCAATCAGCTCCAGTTCCAACTCTTCAATGTCAATGGCATCTGTTTTTTTGATTTCAAAAATGGCCTTACGATCAAACATAAACTCCAATGAGCCATTGGGCACCATCTGGCCACCAGCCTTATTAAAATATGATTTTACATTGGCTACGGTGCGAGTAGTGTTATTGGTAGCGCACTCCACAAAAATGAGCACCCCATGAGGGCCTTTGCCTTCGTAATTTACTTCTACATAGTTCTCTGCATCATTACCGGCAGCGCGCTTAATGGCATTGTCAATATTGTCTTTAGGCATGTTTTGCGCCTTGGCATTTTGAACTGCCGAACGCAATGAGGGATTCATATCAGGATCAAGACCTCCTTCTTTAGCAGCCATAGTAATGGCCTTCGCCAAACGCGGAAAAAGACGTGACATCTTTCCCCATCTTTTCATTTTTGCCGCCTTGCGGTACTCAAATGCTCTTCCCATTTCAATAATAAAATTAAGGCCGCTAAGGTAAGAGCATTAAGTAATCTTAAAAAATAGCAGGAATCACAATTTAACCTATGCCCCTTATTTTTTTAGCCCCGTATCTCTTTATTAAAATTTTAAGCGAAGCTGCGCTCACACCACTTACAATGGCCCAGCCCAAAAGCTTACCCCAATTGATTTCTTCATCCTTTATAGCATTGGGTGGCTCTTCATGATAAACCCTTTCGTAGCCTTCTTCAAGGATGCGCTTTAGCAGGTAGCTTGCTGCAAATGCTCCTACTGCAAGTGCCACTTCTTTTACTCTTTCGTTTGATGTGTCCATATTTATATTTATAAGTTGTTGTGACTAGGCAAGTTTTGTAAGATTGCTATAACGGGCAATTAATATTGAAAAGATGCCATACCCTAAAAGCCCCAATGCCACAGCTCCCATCAGTACATTTCCATAGTCATAGGATAGTAGATGATAGAATACACCTTTGGTGCCATCGTATGCGTCTGCGTTGTTATCTAAAATTACCCTTACAAGCAAATAGGACAATATTCCGAAAACAACAAACCGAGAGTAATAGCCGATACGACCTATGTACTTGACCCAATTATAGGCGCTCCCAGGGTGGTCATCTATTTTCTTCATAAACTTTCCTTTATAACCTATGTAAAATTGAAAAATAGCTTGTCCGGCCACTAACAGAGCAATTGCCCCGATAACCCACTCTCCCCAGTCAGTAGCCAGTAGCTTCCCCAGCATGGCCTTTTTTTTATCTCCCCCAGATGATGAACCACTAAAAAGAGGCTTGGCAAAAGAGTAGGCTATAGCTCCATAAAATAAACCAGAGTAAACATACCTCAGTTTGGCGCCCCATCTTTTTTCATCATCATCGCTTCTGGGATCTTGATAAGCGGAATAAAACCTCCAAAGGGAATAGGCGGCTAATCCCAAGGCAACCATTCCCACCAGTATTTTCCCTAAAGGCATTTGCAGTAAAAAATGCATTACTCCTTCCTTTCCTCCTACTTTACCTCCAGCACCAAAAGCCGCTATAGCTGCTAAGGCGCCTAGAATGCAATACACTGCCCCCTTCATAAAAAACCCTGCCTGCCTTAATCTCTGTAATTTATCCTGATGTTTCATTAGACTTTTGTTTTCTCCGTGGGTGTTTCCTCATCAGATAAGACCGCAGGTTGCTCACCATATTGAAGTATGTGCTCGGCTGTCCACTTTGCGTGTTTTGAAGGCCTTATTTTATGATGATATTTTCGGGCATGGACTTGGGTAAACTCTGCACCAAAAAAGAGAATGAGGCAGGTATAGTTTACCCAAAGCATTACCAGTATTACTGTACCAGCGGCTCCAAAACTTGAGCTTGGGTCAGCATAACCGAAATAAAGCCCTAATAAAGTTTTACCAATTACAAATAATACGGCAGTAACCACAGCGCCCACCCATACCGAGCGCCACGAAATATCAACATCAGGTAAAAACTTAAACATTACTGCAAAAAGAAGTGAGACTATACCCAGTGAGATAACAAAGTTTATTACTTGTACCAGATACAGTAGGTACTCTCCAAAGTTGCGCTCCATCCAATTACCTATTACTGAAATAACGGCAGACAATACCAAGGTTATCAATAAGAGAAAAGCAATAACCAGGATAAGACCCAATGAAGATGCCCTGTCAATCACCAGTTTCTTTATACCATTTTCGGGATTGGCTTCTACGTCCCATACATGATTGAGTGACTTTTGTAATTGAAAGAATAATGTTGTTGCACCAAAAATCAGCGTAAGCACACCAATGGTCTTCATGATGAAGCTCGATTGATTTAACTCCGCATTAGTCAGGAGGTCTTCAATGCCGGTTGCGGCATCCGGGCCCATAATTTCACTGATTTGAGCACTTAGTTCACCACGCACAGCCTCCGCACCAAAAAAAGCTCCAGCAGTCCATATAATAATCATTAACAGCCCAGGGATTGAAAATATAGCGTAGTAGGCAATAATGGCACTTTGCCTGAACGGATCATCATCATTCCACTCTTTGGCGGTTGCAACTAGCATTTTCCAAATACTTTTTGGGTTGATCCTTAGCTTCATATATATCAGATTTTAGTTTGTACCATTCCTTACTTTAGTAAGGACAGAGTTATAGTTGTGAAAATAATTTTCATAATCATAAAACTAAAGAACACCATTAAGGTTTAGCTTGTAAATAAATTCTGATTGAGTACAGACGCATACATCCTAATTGGAACCATATCCCTGGCGCTTTTTCTGTTTATTACAGAAAAAGTTTCCATTGACCTTACAGCCATACTTATTGCGGTAATCCTGATGATTACAGGAGTGGTAACCATTCCCGAAGGCTTATCGGGTTTCAGCAATCAAGCTACTATTACAATCTTGGCGCTGCTAATACTCAGTGCGGGGTTAGAAGAGACCGGGCTCCTTGATCGACTAGGCATTTGGCTTTCACGGCTGGCTTCAAGCAGCATACCCCTTACCCTTTTGGTGATTATGATTCCTGCTGCATTCTTTAGTGCATTTCTCAATAATACGGCAGTAATAACCATTCTGCTACCAGTGGTTATCACCATGGCCGCCAAAAAAAATATTTCCCCATCCCTACTACTTATGCCTCTGGCATTTGTAAGCATCCTTGGCGGGATGACTACCCTTATAGGAACAAGTACCAACCTGTTGGTAAATAGCGTAGCACGACAATACGGAACAGAGGTGTTGGGCTTTTTTGAATTTACACCTTATGGGTTGGTGGGTATAGCTATTTGTATTCTGTTTTTTGTTTTGGGAGGCTTTAAACTTATTCCCGAAAGGAGAAGAGTGAAGG
>CAXBJE010000375.1:0-3804 GCA_963975525.1 uncultured Owenweeksia sp.
CACATCATCCTCTACTACCTCTATAACCTCTGGTGGGGGTGGGGGTGGTGGGGGCGGGGGGGCAGTTTGCCTTTGAGTAATAGGAATTACCTCATCGTCAATCATTACGTCCAATTCGCCAAGGTTAGCAACTGTATCATCGTATGATTTCCAGTTTATGGCTACAATACAAACTACAAGCGCAAATACAAGTCCTGCCTGAAGGAACAAGCCCCGAAGCAATTCAAGATCAGCATTTGGATTTTTCTTTGGTTCCATTAAATCTCCTTTATAAGGGGCTAAAGATACATAAATATGAATGTGGCTTACAATAGCAACTCACCGAAAAAACAAATTAACGGTTATCCAATTTAAAATTAACCGGAATTGTCATTTTCATTTTTGCCTTTCTCCCTCTTTGACTTCCAGGAATCATTTTGGGCATGGACGATAGCACCCGTACAGCTTCCTTATTAAGGATATCATACTGTCCTCGTCCAATGGTCACTTCTTCCACATCTCCGTTCTCTGAAATTAAAAATGTTACATACACCACATCTTCCATTCTCAGTTGTCTGGCTTGCTCCGGGTATTTAGTGTTTTGCGCAACATATCTCTTAATCCAAATATTAAAACAGTCTTTTTGCTCATCTTTATCAGTTACACCCTCACATTCAAATGGCCTTGCAATGTTTTCCATTACAATAAAATCCATCGTTTCAATATTATGTAAATCGCTCGGACCCTCAATTATTGCCAATCCCTCTTCTGTCGGTTCTGTCGGGTTTTTAAACAATTCAAAAATCTCAAGCTTAGGATCTGTATCCTCAACAATTTCAGGTGGTAAGTCTGGGTTAGGCTTATCAAGTTTTACAACTTCCTTCTGCTCTTTTGTTTGAACAGTACGGGGTGGAAAATCATCATTAAATGTGTAGGTCCTTGGCTCTGACGGCTGGGGTTTTTCAAAACCTCTTTCAAGCTGAATAACATAAATGGCAGCGGTGAGTGATAGAGCAATTCCAAACAGGAAAAAAATTCCTCTTTTGCCTTCCAGGTCGGCTCCTTTGTTTTTTTTAGGGATCATTAGTTCTCAATTAAGTTGTAGGAAGTGGGTTCTCCCTAAGGAGAACAAATCAGGCCCTTATGCGATGATAAATTGCAAAAAGTAGCACACAAACAACCGAGCCGGTGGTATTTGCTAAAAAGTCAAACCAATCTCCTACTCGTCTTGGCACACAATAGTGTTGCACAATTTCAATGGCTCCTCCATATACAACGCAAAGGAGCACTATACATCCCAGCATTAAACGTGAAATGGGATTCTTGAAATTAAAACGAATGAAGCCGAGATATATTAGACCGGCAGAGAAAAAATATATACCTCCATGTATGAGCTTGTCATCAAGCTGCACCATAAAGCGTGGAACTTCATTGCCTGGCATAAGGCTGAAGTATAAAATAAAAATACCCCAGACTAATGCCGGGGTAAAATATAAAAGACGGAAAAATAATGTGCCCTTAGGCTCCAACGGTCTCCTTATATGCGTCCGCGCTAAGCAGATCATCAACCTCAGATGGATTGCTCATTTTAATTTTGATCATCCATCCTTTACCGTAAGGATCCTGATTTACCAACTCAGGCTTTTCTTCAATACCTGTGTTGAACTCAACAATCTCTCCTGTTAAAGGCATAAAAAGATCTGATACTGTTTTTACTGCTTCCACAGATCCAAACACTTCTTCTTTATCCAGCTCCTCGCCTTCGGTTTCTATTTCTACAAATACTATATCACCAAGCTCTGATTGAGCAAATTCGGTAATACCTACTGTGGCGATATCGCCATCCACCTTTACCCATTCGTGGTCTTTGGTGTACTTAAGTTCTGCTGGAAAATTCATTTATTGGCTATTTGCGGGCAAATTTAATTTTATTTATCAAATGAACAGTTTGCAATCTGCAGCTTGTAGTTAGCAAAACATTCCATTTACAAACTACCAATGGCTACCTGCTAGGTTCCTAAATTCAAACGGATACTTATACCAAATTGATGGGTGTCTATTGGGTAGGCATTTGACACTTCGTAGCGCGACAAGTTCATATCATAGAAAATCTTAGCCAGCACCCTTTTGCTGATTTGATAATCTGCAGAAAACTTAAGGGTATAAATGGTTTGGCCAGCCGTTACCTGATCTACATCTTCAATAATCCTGCGTATTACCGTGAGGTTTTCACGTATCCCGAAATCGAGCTTCAACTCAAGGTTACTTACCGGATTTGTTCTACGTGGCCCAAGGCTGATAAATCCAAGTTTTACATCTTTAATAATGTAACCTGCTCCGATTACCCTCTCCTGCCCTTTGGTTTCTGTGATTTGATTGTTGGCCAAACCAAGGGTCAAATTCCTGTCTTTTTTATACTCCAAACGTAGGGTGGTACTGTTCTTAAGCTTTACGTTAAATCCTATTAACGGTGCAAACTGCTCGGTAAGCACAATAGCAGAAATTTGCATTCTTGGAAGCAGGTCTCCATTAATATCTAATGGTGGTTTAGTTGGATTCTCTTCGCGCGCCTCCTGATAAAGTAAGTTGGTTTGACGATTACCAATGGTGTAGGTGGAGCGGTAACCATGGGTAAGCACCACACTAGTAAAGAATTGTTGGAACCACTTTATTTTACTCAACCCATCGTAGGTAAGCGACCAGTTTGGAAGTGGAATGCTCTTTTTGGCGTTAAGATCGTACCCATTAATATCCTTACCGGAATAGGCCGCCAAAAATGCAGGAATCAAAACCTCCTGATGAGATAAGCTGTAGTACTTATAATGCCCTTCTATTGTATCGTTTGTTGGCACAAAATCGGGTTGGTAACCAAACTCCTGGCCCTGCCCATTGGCATACTGCTCTGCCAATTGTTGAGAAACATCCAACCTATATTGCCTAAAGGTTTCGTAAGCCTCAGAGGTAAAACTTGGAGACTTAATATTTTCAAAGGCCGTACCCATCATAAAGTAACTAATGGAGTAATTCTCTGTTTCAAAACGGCTTTGCTCCATAATTCTTTGTTCATCCTGGTCAAACCTAAAGAAGGAGGAAATATTAGACGACTCCGTTTTTTGGGCGGTAAGGATAATTCTTAAGCTATTTATTGGCTCAACCGTTACCCTAAAATTCATATTCTCATTAAAGGTTTTAGCATACTGTGTGCTCAATAAATGAGATTGAGTAAGCCAATCGTTTTCCAGGGCATCCTGCTGAATATCGGTTTGTGCCCCAAACACAAACGGGAAGCCCGGGGCATTACCATTAGCGGGATCCATACCAAGGAAAGTAGCTTCAGGCATAAAGCCAGGCAGAATGGTTCCTTCTCCACGGGTATAGTTGGCAGAGGCACTCCTCACCATCATTAACCCACGGGCACTACCAGCTAAAATTTTGTCGAATACACTCTCCTTTTCTTCGGTGCTTTCTTCTTCTGGCTTGGCTCTGCTTTCACCCGGAGTACGTGGGCCACGCTGCCTTACATCTCTACCCTTATTGCCTTTGCCCTCGTTTACCTTACGGAGATACGGCACCTTGTTGTAAAGGCTTATGAGGTTAAAGTTGTTGTTTAATTGCCACTGCTGGTTATTTTGAATGGTGTTGGCAAAATTCAAAGAGTCGTTAGGCTTCAATTGCTTGGCCAATACCGATGTAGTAGCCCAATCATAATCTCCGGTATAGCGGGCCTGGGTGTTTACAAAATCCAGTAACGGCAATTTGTTTATGGGTACCTGCCAGTTAATATTTACCGTTTGGTGATAGTTGATGGGGCGGCCAAAATCACTC
>CAXBJE010000376.1:0-3797 GCA_963975525.1 uncultured Owenweeksia sp.
CAAGAATGGCGATAATATCCTGAAGTTCCTTATATCTCTGAAGAATCTCTTTCACACGCTGAGCGCAATTGTAGTGCTCTTCGCCAACTACTTCAGGAGAAAGAATTCTTGAAGTAGAATCCAGTGGATCTACCGCTGGGTAAATACCAAGCTCAGAAATCTTACGGTTAAGTACGGTAGTTGCATCAAGGTGAGCAAAAGTTGTAGCAGGAGCAGGATCCGTCAAGTCATCCGCAGGTACATATACTGCCTGTACAGATGTAATAGATCCATTTTTAGTTGAAGTAATACGCTCTTGCATTGTTCCCATTTCAGTAGCCAACGTTGGTTGGTAACCTACTGCGGATGGCATACGACCAAGAAGTGCAGATACCTCAGAACCAGCTTGTGTAAAACGGAAGATGTTATCTACGAAGAAAAGGATATCCTTACCAGCTCCATCTCCTTCACCATCACGGTAATACTCAGCAAGAGTAAGACCAGAAAGTGCCACACGTGCACGTGCACCAGGAGGCTCATTCATCTGACCGAATACGAAAGAAGCCTTAGATTCCTTCATTTCCTCAAGGTTGACCTTGGAAAGATCCCATCCACCATTTTCCATGGAGTGCATAAATTCATCTCCATATTTAATAATACCTGATTCAAGCATCTCGCGAAGCAAATCGTTACCCTCACGAGTACGCTCACCCACACCAGCAAATACTGAAAGACCACCATGGCCTTTAGCAATGTTGTTAATCAATTCCTGAATCAATACAGTTTTACCAACACCAGCACCACCAAACAAACCAATCTTACCACCTTTTGCATAAGGCTCAATAAGGTCAATTACTTTGATACCGGTATATAGAATCTCGCTAGCGGTAGAAAGATCTTCAAATTTTGGAGCCTCGCGGTGAATTGGCAAACCATTTTCGTTTGACATTTCGCCAATACCGTCAATAGTTTCTCCAATTACGTTAAACAACCTTCCTTTTATACCTTCACCAATTGGCATCTTAATGGGGCTACCAGTTGCGATAACCTCCTGGCCACGGCTAAGTCCATCGGTAGAATCCATGGAAATGGCACGTACCGTATCCTCACCAACGTGTTGTTGAGTTTCCAACACCACACGTACACCGTCAGGACGGGTAACTTCTAGGGAGTCATAAATTTTTGGAAGTTCCTGATTAGTGCTGTCAAAATAAACGTCCACTACGGGTCCGATAATTTGGGCAATCTTACCTACTACTTGAGACATGCTTTACAGTTTAATAGTAATAGCCTTTTCGGGCTGTCTTGAATTTGGCCGCAAAAATAGGTGTTTTTACTAAAAAGAATAAACCCCACTAAGATTTTTAATTTTTCTACTTTTGAACAACGTACTAACAATTTCTGTCAGCGCGTAAATCATTGATTATAAACTCAATAAAACCTATCGTATTTGAAGGTTTACTTTTCTTTAGAAGACTTTAATAAGTTGGATAATGCTGTAGTTACCACAGGAACGTTTGATGGTGTTCATATTGGTCACCGCAAGATATTGGAACAACTCAACAGAGTTGCTCAAAATTACAATGGCGAGTCCGTACTACTTACATTCAACCCTCACCCCAGAATAGTGCTGCAACCCGATATTGACTTAAAGTTAATAAACTCTCAACCAGAGAAAATTGAACTTCTTAAAAGTTGTGGCATAGACCATCTTATAATACACCCGTTTACAAAGGAGTTCAGTAGAACAACTTCACTAAACTTTGTTCGCAATATTTTGGTAAATACCATTGGTGCAAAAAAGCTAGTGATTGGCTACGACCATCATTTTGGTAGAAACCGAGAAGGGAGTTTTGAACACCTCAAGGAATTTGGGCCAGTATATGGGTTTGATGTGGAAGAAATTTCTGCAGAAGATGTGCAGAACATCACTGTTAGTAGCACAAAGATTAGAAAAGCACTGCTGGAAGGGGATCTAAAAACAGCGAATGAATTTTTAGGATATAGCTTCCCTTTAGGAGGACAAGTTATTGAGGGTGAAAAAATCGGAAACACCATGGGCTTTCCCACAGCCAACATTGTTGCTGAAGAAAACTATAAAATATTACCTGCAGATGGTGTTTATGCTGTGGAAGTTCATTTCCCTGCCTCACCCGAAAAAAGATTTTACGGCATGTGCAACATCGGCATGAGACCTACCTTTAGTGGTAAGTTTAAAACCATTGAAACACATATCTTCAATTTTAACCGCAACATATATGGAGAGCAGATCCGTTTAATCTTTCAGGACAGGTTGCGTGGTGAAGAAAAATTTGAATCCCTTGAAAAACTCAAAATCCAACTTCAAAAAGATGCAGTTCAGGCTCGCGCTTTTTTTGGCATTTAGCCTTGGCGTTTCGTTTGCAGGAATGGCTCAGGTGTTTACCAATTTGGAGAATGCCTTAAAAAACCCCAATCAAGTAAAGGAACTTAAGCTGAAGCGGAAACGCCTGCATGAAGTGCCTGCGGAATTAGCACAATTTAAAAACCTTGAGGTGCTGAATTTAAGCCACAACAAAATAAGTACGGTTCCAGGGTTCCTCAGTGAACTTAAAAATCTGCATACCATCATACTCAGCAACAACCAACTGAAGCATTTTCCCCAATCACTATCCAGGCTTGATAGTTTAAAGGTTTTGATATTGGATAGAAATGATATTGACTCTATCCCGGGTGCCATCAAAGCGTTTGGAAGCCTTGAAAGTCTGGACTTATGGGATAATAGCTTGACTTATGTGGATGCGGAAATTGTTTCACTTACGAAGCTGCAATATCTGGATCTTAGAAACACCTATTTTAAAAGTGATGACTTAAAGTGGCTGCGTGAAGCTATGCCCTGGTTGGATTTGCAAAGCACCTATGGCTGCAACTGCGACTAGCCCTTATACCCAAATCGCTTAAGCTGATCTTCATTTGAACGCCAGTTTTTGCGCACCTTCACAAACAATTCTAGAAATACTTTTTTCTTAAAGAATTCCTCCATCCGTTTGCGGGCATCTGTTCCGGTACGCTTTATCATTTTGCCTTGATGGCCAATAACAATACCCTTTTGGGTATCGCGCTCCACATAAATAATAGCCCTTATCCTTATAATATTTTCCTCTTCCTTAAACTCCTCAGCCTCCACCTGCACGGCATAAGGAATCTCCTTATCATAAATTTTCAGGATTTGTTCACGTACCATCTCAGAAACAAAAAAGCGCTCATCCTTGTCACTTAGCTCCTCTTTAGAAAAGTAGGGTGGAGACTCTGGTAACAATTCGAGAATACGATCCAATACCACTTCAGTATTAAAATTATTGAGAGCAGATATGGGGTGAATTTCAGCTTTGGGCAATTGTTCCTTCCAAAAGGCCACCACCTTTTCTAAATCCGCCTGATTGGTAAGATCAATTTTATTGACAAGTAATAAAACAGGTATATCCGTTTTTTGGAGTTTCTCAATAAAGCGAGAGTCCTTCAGTACTTTTTCGTTGGCCTCAGTCAACATCAAAAAAACATCTGCATCCTCAAAAGTGGAGTTCACAAAATCCATCATGCTTTCCTGAAGTGCATAACCTGGCTGTATAATTCCCGGAGTATCCGAAAAAACAACTTGATAATCCTCCCCATTCAACAGGCCCAAAATGCGGTGCCTGGTAGTTTGGGCCTTGGGCGTAGTGATAGAAAGATTCTCCCCCAAAAAGGCATTCATTAAGGTAGACTTTCCCACATTTGGATTGCCTACAATGTTTACATATCCGGCTTTGTGCATTTAGATATTAGGATTAGGTGTTAAA
>CAXBJE010000377.1:0-3794 GCA_963975525.1 uncultured Owenweeksia sp.
GACACCATTGCAAGCGATCTGGATTTAAATCGGGTTATATTCGATGTGCTGCCACAAATGGAAGATTCGTTGGCCACTCAGCAGTATCTCAATCTTTTTGATAGTGTAGATTTTGAAGTTTACAGGCTGGGTTATTTTTATGATACTATCACCCGAGTTCATTCCAATTTGGAGCTTCTTTTTGACGGCTTAAAGAATCCATACTTAAGAGGTCCTATAGTTGATGTTTTTAGTTTCTACCTGACCAAAGACTCCACTTTTGTGGAACAATTAAAGCCACAGCACTCCATTTTTAAAGATATCTACAAGCAAATGCTTGATACCATAAGCATTAGCAGCATGGGATACGAAAGCGGAAGTGAAATTTATGGAGTGCTCAATGTGCTTACCCAACTTGGTGGAGCACCGGATTTAGTAGATCAAACCTACAAACTGTTAAATGCAAATCATTATTCAACAAGAGTTGCAGCTGTACTGGAGTTGTTAAAGCACGGTGTTACCATCAAAAAGAAAGACTTTAAAAAGCTTTTGGAAAACAAGGAGGAAAGTTATGAGTTACTGTATTCCCTAAATAAAAATGGCTACCAGAATCTGTTATCAGCTAACGTTGATCAAAAACAGGTGGCAGAGATATTTCTGCGTAGCGAGTTGTACTATGAGGATTATTATGAGGTGGATTTGAAGCTTTTGGAAATAGCCACAACCGAACTAAACGGAGAGCGGGTACGGGTTTATATTTACGCCTATACATCTGAGTACGATGATACTCCCTATCTGGCCTATACCGCGGCACAACCAGATTCTAAGGAAATAAACTTTGAGGAAGGCTACACCAGCACCTGGGCTGGCGAGTTCACAAGTAGTACTTACGAAAAGCGTAAAAAAGAAATTATTGAAGAAGTGGTGGGCTATCTTACCAAAAAGCCGGACTAGGCGGCAACCTTTGCCCTTTGTACAATCAGTTTGCATGGGATGTCCGAAGTAATTCGGGCAACATGATCTGCGTAGAGGGGTATGGTTAAAAAGTCGCCTGGTTTCAGGTAATGCGTTTCGTTGTCGATATCAATTCATGAACTTCGGCTGGCAGCAGGGTTTTGGCCCAAACTATGGCCGTGGTTAACTTCTCGTCAGCACCAATAATTTTAATAAAAGTGTCTTCAGCATCTTCGGGTAGTACCATATCCTCACGATTGAGCCAGGGTGCAAAGTCATTAATTGTGGAAGAACTGCTTAAAGCAGGAGGGGATGTTGGTATTTCACCGCCTTCCAGTCTTTCCATATAATCAATGGTACCAAACAAAAATGCTTTTAGTGGTGCAGGTGGGGCCACGGCATTGGCCTGTCCAAATTCTTCAAAAGTTTTAGCTGCCCTATCAATGGCCTGCTGTATTTCAGGGAAAGTTTTGGCCGCTTCCCTCAGGTCACGGTTTTCCTCCTCCGAGGTCATTTCCAACAGATAAAGTTCAATTATTCCTGAACTGATATAATCTTCTACTGCTTCCTTCATTAATTATACCCTTGGGTACTTTTCTCTTTCTTGTTTACAAATGTTTCTATTGCTGTACTAAAATGGCACAGCTCAAGACATTTACTTACGTATTCTCATAAGTTGTCGGATTGCCTTCCTCAACATTTTTTTCGTTTCACCAAATTTATTGGTTCAATGCGTTGTCAAAGGAAAGTCTATTTTTTGATTTATAAAATACCATCCTGACGTTATCACAAAAGGGATACTCTTACGTTTTGTCATTTTCTTTTCTATGTTTGCATGGATGGTGAAATTCTTATCAGCCATATTATCCATTTACTTTCTGGCACTAACGGTAATGCCGTGTGCAGATCAGCAACTTATTCCTATCAGCCAGCAAATTACGGATGTACATGGAGAAGCCGACCATTCAGGTCATGATCATTCATCCGATGAAGACCTTTGCAGCCCGTTTTGCGTATGCCAATGTTGCCACACCGATGTGGTTAATTTTGAAAAGATAGAGTTGGTGGCTACTGAAATTGAATTAACATCTACCGTCCCCGGGTTTTCAGGGAGATTACTATCTCCTTATCCCGATTCCCTTTTACAGCCTCCCCGAGCTTAGTTTCTTTGTTTTTACAGGATAAGTCCGTCCTGATTACTCCGTTTCGCTGTTTGCATACCCATACGTTTTGGTTGGTAACATTAATAACCAACTTCAACTTCTTGTGCTTTTAGCTTTACGGACGAAACTTGAATAAGAACTAAACTCGAATTAAATGATCAATAGTATAATAGACTTTTCCATACGGAATAAGTTAATCATAGGCCTGCTAACCCTGGTGCTAATTGGCGCTGGTGTTTGGAGTGTTACTCAGGTACCGATTGATGCTGTACCTGATATTACCAACAATCAGGTGCAGGTAATTACACAGGCACCTAACCTGGGCACCGAAGAAATTGAGCAATTTGTTACCTACCCCATCGAGGTGGGTATGGCCAATTTACCTGGGGTTGATGAAATCCGCTCTGTTTCTCGTTTTGGCCTTTCTGTGGTTACCATTGTTTTTGATGATGATATGGGCACATTCCTGCCAAGACAATTGGTAAACGAAAAGTTGAGCCTCGTAAAAGAGGATATTCCGGCTGGCTTTGGAGAACCTTTTATGGGGCCTATTTCCACAGGGTTGGGGGAGATTTACCAATATTACCTTTCGGTAGATGAAGAGCATAAAAGCCAGTATTCATCTACTGATTTACGAACCATGCAAGACTGGATTGTAAGCAGGCAAATGGCCATGGTACCCGGTGTGGTTGAGGTAAATGCCTTTGGAGGCGACCTTAAACAATATGAAGTAGCGGTAGATCCCGGCCAACTTAGGGCTATGGGAATTACGCTGGCAGAGGTTTTTAAAGCGCTGCAAGAAAACAATCAAAATACAGGTGGCGCCTATATTGAAAGAGACCATCAGGCCAATTTCATTCGCGGGGAGGGTTTGGCGCGTAGCCTGGGGGATATTGAAAACATAGTGGTGAAAAACAAAAATGGTATCCCTGTAAGGGTAGCTGATGTGGGCACAGTGCAGTTTGGAAAGGCCGTGCGTTATGGTGCCTTTACCAAAGATGGAGATGGCGAGGCTGTTGGCGGAATGATATTGATGCTGAAAGGTGGAAACTCCAACAAGGTGGTGGATGCTGTGAAAACAAGAATGGCTGAAATTCAAAATTCGCTGCAGGAAGGTGTAACTATACAACCCTTTTTAGATCGCAGCAAGCTTATTAAAAGCACCACTTCCACGGTAACTACAAATCTTGTAGAGGGCGCCCTTATCGTGATTTTTGTGTTGGTGTTTTTGTTGGGTAACTGGCGGGGAGGGCTTATTGTGGCTTCCACCATTCCTTTGTCCCTTTTGTTTGCCTTTATCCTTATGAATGTGTTTGACGTTTGGGCAAACCTGATGAGCCTGGGTGCCATTGACTTTGGAATTATAGTAGATGGAGCCGTGATTATTGTAGAGGGTACTGTGTTTTTCCTCGTTAGAAATATCCGGCAAACCGGAAGTAATACTCAGGAAGATCGTGATAAGGTGACTTATACAGCTTCATCTAAAATGATGAACTCGGCCTTTTTTGGGCAACTTATAATCCTCATCGTATTTGTGCCCATTCTATTCTTAGAAGGGGTGGAAGGCAAAATGTTTATCCCAATGGCCCTCACCTTTATGTTTGCCATGATAGGGGCCATGATTCTTTGCCTCACCTATGTACCCATGATTTCATCACTGTTTATAAGGGTAACCCCAAAAGAGAAGAAAACCTGGGG
>CAXBJE010000378.1:0-3793 GCA_963975525.1 uncultured Owenweeksia sp.
CAATCACAGTTTCAAATTTATAACCGCTTTGAGCATCACTTCCATTATCTTTTACCTTATTGATAAGCTCATCCTGAGCCACAAGTGGCATAGTCAATCCAAGGGCCAGTACAATGGCCAAACTCTTTACCTTCATGCTTATATGTGTTTTAGATATTTTATAAGAATCGCAAAAATATCAAAACCCTGCCAACTTACCCTTGTAACAATATACCGCAACGGGGGTTTGGCTAAATTTTAACAGAAAGAGCGTTAAGCCACTCGAGTTCTCGCCTGCCTAGAACTAAGTTGTACCTCATAAATAGCCCGGGCTAGTTTCTTGCTCTTACCCTTGCTGCTCTCTTCGTGCACAAAAACCTTTAACAGAAGTTTCCTGTGCTCATTTTCATAGAGTTGTGCCTTTACATAAGCCGTCCCTTCTACACCAGGTTCATCAAACAAATTAAGGTTTACCTTATTTATCTTTATTTCCATGTCTGCTGATAACACAGACTCCAGGCGCTCTAATAGTGAACTTGCCATGTCCTCCGCAAGATTAATTGCTCTCCACTGTGTAATGGCCGAGTCACCTTTTCTGAGAGGAATAGATTTATGTAATCTATCTTTTTTACTAGTTTCTAAAATCTTCAGGTAATTTTTCATACTATCTCTGTTTCAAATGTTTTCAACAAAAAAAAAGCCCCACGCTGCTTGCAACGTGGGGCTTTATATATTTTCAATTAGCTTATCTAATCTTCATAATACCCCACAATGCCCGTAATCCACATCTTATTGATGCAGTTATACGAATAGCGATTATGGGTATAGACTTTTCTCATTTTGTTAAACCAAACTTAAAAATAATATCCCTTCACTCAACCACATTGAAATTTTATTTTTGTCTCAACATGAAAAAATATGTTCTGTTTTACGGTTTGCTTGCCTTTTCAATGCTTATGCTTTTTCAACTTTCATCATTGGCCATCTTCAAGGTAGGTGCCTCACGCGATTGGATTTTGCTCGTGGTTGCAGTTGTTTCTATTGGCATTGGTATATTTTACTCCAAGGCTCAATCTTCCAAAAACCAAATAGCGGAAGTTAGTGATACAGAAAATCTAGTTCACTATTCTAACTCCGGCCTCACCGAAAGAGAATATGAAGTTTTAGAACTGCTCAATCTTGGCTTTTCTAACAAAGAAGTAGGTGAAAAATTATTTATTTCAGAAAACACTGTTAAAACTCATGTATCCAATCTGTTGCTAAAGCTCAACGCTAAAAGGAGAACTCAAGCAATCAAAAACGCTAAAGACTTAAAAATCATCAGTTAAGAGATATCATACTTTAAGATGATGTGTGATTTCATACTAAAGGATGAGGCCTTAGTCTAAAAGTTGACCGTGCTTAGTCCGACAAATCAAAAACTCATTAAAAATGAAAAACGTGATAGTTAAATACGGTGTCAGTGGAGGGCTTATAGTGTCAGTATTATTTCTTGGTCCAGTGGTATTTTGGCCACAAAGCTACATGGTGGTTGAAAATATGGCAAAATGGGAAGTTGTAGGCTACACCGTAATGGTGCTATCCATGTTAAGTGTATTTTTTGGAACCAGGGCCTATCGAAACGAATTAGAGAACTCCGAGTTCACATTCCTTAAAGGTCTGGGCATCGGTTTACAAATCACCATTTTTGCCAATATCATATTTTATTTTGCCAATGTACTTTTATACGAAGTTCTTGCTCCTGGCTTCCTCATTGAGTTTGGTGAATTTTATAAAGCTCATTTAATTGAAAGCGCCCCGGATGAAACTGCCAAAAAATTGGCTGCCGAAGAATTTGACGCTCAATCAGGCCTTTTGCAAAACTCATATTTATATGCCCTGGTTATGGCGGCTACCACATTTTTTATTGGTATTATTATCAGCCTTATTTCGGCAATAACACTTAAGCGTACCAAAACATAAATTTTATGAAAAATTGCATCGCCCTAATCTTTATACTTTCAATTTATTCTGCTTATGCTCAAAATGTATTTGACGATAATAAAGCATGGCGTGCGGAGCAAAACAAGGAGTTTAGCGATTCTGCAACATCTCCTTTAACTAATGAGGCCCGGGCTAACTTTGATAGTTTACCCTACTTTCCTATTTCTGAAGTATATGCTGTAACTGCTTATTTGGAGCTAACTCCGGCCAGCAAGCCGTTTAAAATGAAGACTTCAACCGACAGGCTTGCGGACTACAGACAATTTGGAATTGCTCATTTTAATATTAAAGGTGAAGATTTAAAAATTCCAGTATTTCAGAATTTCAGTCTGCTGAAAAACCCGAAATACAAAAATTACCTATTTATTCCTTTCACCGATTTAACCAACTCGGTGGAAACCTACTCTGGTGGCCGCTATGTGGAGGCTGAAATTCCTGAAGGAGATTCTCTTTTGATTGATTTCAATAAGGCGTATAACCCCTACTGTGCTTACAACGATAGGTACTCTTGCCCCATACCTCCTAGCGAGAGCCACATTAATGCAAGAATAGAGGCAGGTGTACTTTACAACAGTAAAAAAGAGAAAAAATCAAAAAACGTTAAGAAACCAAAGGCCTCAGTCATCCACTAAGGAATTACTGTTCCTTTAGTGAAATCTTCAATGGAATATTAATCAGGGGCCATTCACCCTCATCCACCTCTACTAAACTTATTTTTTCAACTACATCCATCCCGTCAATCACTTCACCAAAAACGGTGTGCTGTCCATCAAGATGAGGCGAACCCCTCCGATTCCCGTAAAAGTCCAGTGCGGCTGGGGTTAATTCAAAATTGTGCTTTTCGGCTAGCAATTGAAGTTCTCCACGGGTGTAGGCCTTACCCAGCACAATGTAAAATTCGTAGGGGTCAGACTTCTTTTGAGGATTTTTGGCATAGCTACGTGCCTCTGCCACAGCGCCATACTTGTGGTAGTTTGTAGGTATCATTTCAGCTGGGATGCGATATTCACCAACGGCCTCTCTTTTATATACCGTTTCCCTTCCATCAGTATTACCGGCCTGCACTACATGCCCTTTACTTACGCGATAAAACCACGTATTATCAAAATAGTCTCGTTCAATAAGATATCTGAAATTGGCTTTATGGAGTGGCGTATTGTCATAAAGTTTTATCGTAATATCTCCAAAGGAAGTTGATATAACCACAAGGCTATCTTCTAAAGAACTTTCGTATTCCTCCAAAAAACCAACAGCCGTTTCCTCATTCAATGCCTTTGGTTTATGCGATTTTGCCTTGGGGCTTTTTAAAGTCTTTATATCTCCCGGAACTGTGTGTTCATCTGCACTTTGGCAGGAAAATAAAATTCCAAACAAAAAAACTAGTTGAAAGTATCTCAAATTAATTGAGGTAAATATTTTGGTATACGCTTCCCTCTTGTTCTTCAAGAAAGTTAATATACCTGATGTAGTTCAACAAAAAGCGCTCACGTTCTGAGTGATTATTGCAGTGGCAAAAGTCTAACTTATCACTATCGGCCATCATTAAATCAATCGCTACGTCTAAAATTTTATAGCTGGGTTTAGCAAGGAGCTTTGCGTTAATCAACTCATCTTTACGTAAAAATTTCCTGAATGCCTCCTCCAAAGATTGGCTAACCTGTAAATTTTCGATTTCAAAAGTAAGATCAACATCACCTCCGGGATACAGTTTCCCTTCCTGTTGTAAACTAAATGTCAACAACCTGAATAAGCCCGTTGCTTTTACAATTATGTCCATCTCTCCACCGGGATAAACCTGCAAAACCTCCGAAACCTCTACTATACTTCCAAT
>CAXBJE010000379.1:0-3784 GCA_963975525.1 uncultured Owenweeksia sp.
AGGATGTTGCTTTCATCGCTTCCAAGTACAGTAAGGAAAACTGAAGAAGCAGGGTCAGAGTCACCTAAAACCTTCGCTGGAGTGTCATAGTACATTTCCACCTTATAGTTGTAGCCCATGTCCTGTGTGTTGAGACCAACATCGGAGTATGAGGTATCGCTTGCTAAGGGGAGTGTCTGGATTTCAGTAAAATTGGTTCCGGTAATACCATCTGCCCTGTATAGCTTGTATGAGTAGGGAGGTGGGTAATTATTGCTATCCACCTCTGGTGGAAAAACCCATTTAACGTCAATTTGCCCGTTTGCCGCATCGGTAGAAACTACATCTACATTCGTCAGCAGCGGCCTTGACAATCTAACAGCAGTGCAGAATTCAACGGATGCATAGCTTTCAACTTGTTCCGGAAAACAAGCTACCACCATGTAGCAGTATTTTACTCCTCTTAAAAGATTTATGCTGTCCACATAGCTGGTGTCGCTAAGTGCTGTAGTGCTGTCAAGTAGTGTATATCCGGTGTAAGCCGGAACGCCTGTTTCGCATTGCGAGGGTACAAAACCATAACTATCCTCACGCCTGTAAATTTTATAACCAGTGGCTTGCTTGCAAATACTTTCATCCCAAATTAGATCAATTTTACCATCGCCTCCCGTAGCCATAGGGTTGCGTGGCGCTGGGGCAATTACCCGTATTTCTGCTGTAAATACATCCACCAATGGTTTTTCATGTTGTGCTCTGGCAGTAGGGTCATCCTTAGCTTGAAAGGTGACGTAAAATGGTTGCTGACGCACATGGTTACATTCGGTATCCCAATTAAAAGTGCTTATTACCGGATTGCCTATTCTGGCAATAAAAGAGTCGGCAGGGTTGGCAACTTTAAATGGAGCGCCAAAAGCAGTCAGCCGCACAGGATCCCCATCAGGGTCCGTTGCCCTTACATCAAAATTTAGATTGGTGCCAGCTTCTACACAAAATGGCCCTACGGGATCAATCTTAGGAGGCTGGTTGGCGCAGTTGTCAATATTCACCTGTAAGTCTCGGGTAACAAAGCCAATTTTAACCCACTGACGTTGTCCGTTTCTGCGCCATTCGGATATTTCAATGGCAAAATTGTATTGCCCAACGTTTTTCGGAACATCCCAAAAAAGGTCTCCAGTAATGGGATTAATCTTAACGCTGTCCTGAACAAGGTTTGGGTCGTAGGTAGTTGGAATGATGGCACCACCTGCACCTCTGGTTTTTACCAAATCATAGGATAGACTATCACCATCAGGGTCATACGCTCCGGGATTATGTTCAAATCTGCGGTTGAGGCAGCCATCATCAATTGGCGGGTTTAGCAAAACTGGTGAACTGTTTCCGGAAAGTCCTCCATCAACGGCAAGTTCACTCCTCACAAAAAAGGGTACGCTTACCGATTGTGGGATATTATTTATCCCTGCATTTCGATTAGGATCTTCAAAACTCAACGTAAAAAAACCGGGGTTGGCATAGGTATGACGCCCTATGTAAATATTCTTTTGTACATCATTACCCAAATTTACTCCCGTGCCAGCACTTGAACCATTACAGGGTGCTGATATCCCGTTTGCACGTTTTAATACGCTGGAGGTACCATCGCCCCAAAACAAGGTTAATTCGCATCTATCAGCCTGAACAGAACCGCGTGTATAAGTAGTTATAGTTGCCTCATAGGTAAAACCAGAAATATATCTATAGGTAATTTCACCAGCACGGTTGTGTGTGGCAAATAGGGTTTGCGCAAAACAAATCAGTATAAGGGGTAGAATTCTTTTCATGTAAAATGACGATCCGGGTGCATCTGCAAATATCTCTCCACAGCACTATAACTCCATTAGGTAATCCTTATTTTATAAGAGTTGTACGTTAAAATAACGTTGCCTGAAATAATGAATACTTTTGCTCTCAAATTTAAGAAAATACAAGATGAATATACGGGTAGCGAAGAGCTCCGAGTTGATTGGATGTACAATAATTATTTTTCGAGAAATTTCAGAGTTGGCTGCTGTTAAGCTCTCAAAGGAAGAAAAGGATTATGTTAAGTCCAGCATAGACAAGGAAAAGTTTAGGATTATCAGACTTAATCGTTACCCAAAGTTTATCCATTTAATAAAGGTTACTGATGGTGAGCTCGGTAAAGAGCAGTACCAGGAAAAACTGAGGATACTTGGCAATAAAGTATTGAGGATGATTGAGGCTGAAAAAGCCACGGAAATGAAAGTGATGTGTGACAGTGCTCCTCAGGATGCTTATTATTTTGCCGAAGGTGTGGCTTTAGGTTCGTATCAGTTTTTAAAATACTACTCAGATAAAAAGAAGCGAAAAAACAGCTTGGAAACCATAAGCATTGTTGCTGTTTCCGAAGAAAAAGCAAACCAATTGAGCGGTATAGTAAAAGGAGTGTTTAAGGCTCGTGACCTTATAAATGAGCCCTTGAGTTACTTAACGGCAAAACAGCTGAGTAAAGAAGCTACAAAGGCTGGTGATGAATCAGGGTTTAAGGTTGAGGTGTTTAATAAGAAGAAAATTGAGAGCCTGAAAATGGGAGGTTTACTTTCGGTAAATCGGGGGAGCATTGACCCTCCAACATTTTCCATTTTGAACTATTCACCAGAAGGCGCAAAAAATAAAAAGCCATACGTACTGGTTGGTAAAGGTGTAGTTTATGATACCGGAGGGGTAAGCCTTAAACCAACAGCCGGATCAATGGATAGTATGAAGAGCGACATGAGCGGCTCGGCAGCAGTAATTGGCGCTATGATGGCAATTGCCGAGAATAAATTGCCAATAAATGTAATAGGATTAATACCCGCTACCGATAACAGACCAGGTGAAAACGCATATGTGCCCGGAGATGTAATTACCATGTATGACGGAAGCACCGTTGAGGTTTTGAATACAGATGCCGAGGGCCGAATGATACTTGCTGATGCTTTGGCATATGCCAAAAAACTAAATCCTGAATTAGTTATCGATTTGGCTACGCTAACCGGAGCCGCAGCCGTGGCCATTGGTAAATTTGGTGTTGTTGCTATGGGAACAGCAGATGACTCTATAATGAATGATCTGGCTGTAAGTGGTAAGGAAGTGTATGAAAGAATTGCTCAATTTCCTTTTTGGGATGAGTACAACGATTTGCTAAAATCTTCAGTAGCCGATGTAAAAAATATTGGTGGCCGCGAGGGTGGAGCTATAACCGCAGGTAAGTTTTTGCAGCGCTTTACCGATTACCCATGGATACATTTGGATATTGCCGGCCCTGCATTTCTGGGTTCTGCCGATCACTATAGAACTGAAGGTGGAACAGGCGTAGGTGTAAGATTGTTGTTCGAATTTTTAAAAGCGAAAGCAAATGGATGATAGTAGGAAACCAGTTATAGGCATCACCTGTGGTGACCTAAACGGTATTGGGATGGAAGTGATTATGAAGACTTTTGATAATCCCGAAATTCTTGACATCTGCACACCGGTGGTGTTTGCTTCATCAAAGGTAGCATCATATCACCGCAAGGCTGTAAATATGGAAAATTTCAATTTCCATATTATTAAGGATTTTGGTCAGATATCGGAAAATCGCCCAAACCTTATGAATAGTTGGGATGATGAAGTAAATATTGAGCTCGGAAAGGAAAGTAGCACTGTTGGAAATTATGCTTTGAAGTCTATTGAGCATGCTTGTCAGGCCTATCTTGACAAGAAGATTGACGCAATCGTAACGGCCCCTATCCATAAAAACACCATACAAAGCCAGGATTTTAAGTTTACC
>CAXBJE010000380.1:0-3783 GCA_963975525.1 uncultured Owenweeksia sp.
TTGAAATAGGCCAACAATAGTACATAGGGATAGTAATTTTTTCATTTATTGTGGGTTTTGGCCAAAACTAAAAGGTCGATAATTTTAAGTTGGTCACCTGCCTTTCATTTATAGCTTTAAAATAAGCTTCAAATTTAAGGTTTTTAAAGAAAATAGTCAGATAAATACTATTTTGCTCAATAATCCTCAGGCAAAAAAAACCACTATGAAAAGAATTGCACTACCGCAACTTTTGGCTCTACTGTTATTAATCTTTGGGATAACCCTCCTAAACTTTGAAGATTTGAGCCTTGAACCAAATTGGAAAGCTTATACGGCTCTACTGGCTGGGGTTGTTTTACTTTCATATTCACTTATCATAAAAAAAGGGACTGGAGGTAAAAATTGATTTTGGATTTATTTTCTATCCTTAAAGAAACCTACCTTTTATTGATCCAGTTCAATGGCTATACCCTGTCTATCCGTCTCATAATCGGGTAAAATCTCATTATTATCCCATAGGCCGGTGAGGATGGTTTCTGCATATTCCTCAGGCAAATGCTTGCGCAGCATAAGGTCGTGAGTATAATCGCCATTAAAGGTGAGGCTTTTAAACTGGTAGGTGATAGCCCCATTTGCAAAATCCAATACGGCATACCAAACACGTGGTGTACCATCATTTGCCGGCATCCCAATCACTCCCGGGTTTAGCCACAGTTTCTCATTTTTCTTTTCACAGAACGGCAAACCTGAATGACCAGCTACAATAATGTCTGAGTCTGTATCATCAAAGTTCCTCTGCTTTACTGCCCAATCTGTTGATTCAAAAACGTACTCTGAGGTGTGGTGGTAGCTACCATGTAACACAAACACCTTTTTACCCTCATATTGAAACTTCGCAAATTCAGGTAAGATGTGCATCCACTCAATGCTCTCTTTGCTAAGGTTTATTTGCGCATAGGGATACCAGTTTTTCGCAAAACTGTCACAACGGCTTCCTTCTTTAAATTCACAACCACAGTCATATTCTCCTTCTCTAAGTTGTAACTCAACGTTACCGGCAATACAATGCACCCCCCACTCTTTTACCGCATTTACCACTTCCTCTGGCTGGGCACAATAGCCAACCACATCACCAGTACAGATAATGTTGGAAGGTAAAAAACCCTCTTCTTTGGCAATTCTTTGCAATTCTTCAAGTGCTTGTAAGTTGGAGTAAACTCCTCCAAACAATAGAATTTTGCCATTAATATTTCCTAAATCCTTTATCATTTTTTATGCAACCAAGCGGGTATAAAGTATAGCAACAAACTTATAACAGTTCCGAGAATATTAACCGAGAGTAAATCGGCATAAGGGCCACTAAAGAATACTAAAGACTGCGGATACCAACCCGTGGCAAATACAATCCCAAAAACAATTCCCGTGAAAACGGAAAGCAAAAATGAGAGTTGTGGAGCCTTTACTTTCCAAAAAATAAAGGCAGGCGCCAATCCAATTACCATAGTGCCACTGATTGTAGTAGCTGATAAAATAGTGGGATTTAGAAAAACCGGAATAGTACCCAAAACAGTAAGCGCCACCATGGCCATGCGGCCATTGGATATGCTCACCTTCTGCTTCCAATCCACTATAGCCAGTTTTGAAAAAGATGAAAATGTACTATCCAGTGTTGAAGAAGCCGAAGTAATCATAATGGTATTCATCAATAACATCATCCCAACTCCTAAACTTTGATTTACAATAACCGGTGCCTGCTCTCCTATTAGCCCCTGGTTTTGGGCATAAACACCCACAAAGCTGAAAAGCAGAATGCAAATAAATCCAACTACAGTGGCCAGTATGAAGCTCTTTCTTGTTGTATGAGGATCAGATATAAAGCCTCTATCCGTCATAACAGGGTCATGGAAAGGATAGCTAAAAACCTGTAGCAAAACCACCCAAAGAAGATTAATACCACCCTCCTGTGTCCACTCTCCGGTACTTACAAGTGCTGCAGCTCCTCCATCTGCATTCGGCATTAAGATGCCTAAAATCACAAATAGGATAACTCCAAAAAGCACCATTTGAATGGCATCTGTAAAAAGCGAGCTCTTAAGTCCGCCCTTTAAGGTATATGCCAGGGTTAAGGCTGTAAATGCCAACACGGAGCCATAGTACGCGGTGGAACCAATTTCTCCAAAGTAACTCCCAATAACCATAGTGTTACTCCAAACTTCGTTAAACAGCCTTATGGCGATTAGTACTGAGAATAATACCAATGCCTTTTTCCCGAATTTTTCCTCTAAAAACTGGTGGATACTCTTAAACTTACCCTTTACCCTAAGGTTGAAAATAACAAGTCCGGCAACCAAAAAACTGAGATAGTAACAGGCATAGGCCACGCCACCAACCAAACCGTAAGTCATACCAAGGTTTGCCGCATTGGTAATACTTTTGGCAAAAATCCAGGAAATAACAAGGCTGCTTGTGAGTAGCAGCATGCCTGGCTTTTTACCCTTGGTGGCTGCACTAAAAAACTGCTCAACAGTTTTGGCCCTTGGGGAAAGCAGTAACAGCCCAATCCCAAAAACAACAACTATAAGCCACTGCCACTGTATTGGTGACATTAATTCTCCCACCAGCCTTTGCTATTATAGGTGTCTCCGTTTGTAAGCTGACCTACGGCCATATTGTAACTATTGTTATTTGCCGCCTGTTCTGATTCAGGATAACGGTAACGCACAGGATACAAATCTCCATTAAGGTTATCAGCGCCAACGGTAAGTTTTGGTAAATCCGTTCTGCGCACATTTAGCCAGGCCTCGTGCCCATTATTGATAAGTGCTATCCACTTCTGAGTTAAAATTTTATTCAGATCATCAGTACCATTTAAAGCAACTTCAGGCTGTGTAAGATAGGTGGTTGGCATAGTTGTATTATAGTAGTCAAACATGGCCTCAATACCTTCCTCATAAAAAGCTTGGGCGCTTCCGCTGATAAGGCCACGGCTAGCGGCTTCGGCAAGTGCAAACTGCAATTCTCCATAAAGCATAAACTGGGCATCTACCCCATTGGGGACATCCCTGAAAATTGCTCCTAAAAGTGATACATCACCAAGGTCATAGGCATTTTGGCTATTTCGGCTTAAACCATTAGGAATACCATCATAAACCGGAGTTCCAGAATTTTGGGAATTATTAGTGGGCTTAAAAAGCACTTCAATACGTGGGTCATTATAGGCTTCCAGTACGGAGTCAATTGTAGTGCTCATGCGTAAATCAGTATATCGCCCAATGCGCTCATTAAAAATAAACCACTGGTTTGGAGAGCTAGTGAGATATGGTACCAATCCATTATCGGCATTTTCCATCATCAACTTGCCGCCATCAACAAGCGCTTGCAAATCGGCCCCAAAATTTTGCTTATCGCTAATTCTAACTAAATATCTAACCTGCAAAGAATTGGCAAAGCGAATCCATTTATCAAAATCTCCGGAATACATGATGTCTCCCTGAATCGTGGCATTGGTATTTTCGAGAGTAGCCACGGCTGTTTTCAACAAATCAATTAATCCACCAGCAGAAGTATAAATATCCTCTTGAGAGTCATACGCAGGAGTAAAATTCCCAATGCTCTCCCCCTGTATAGACTGACTGAAAGGTACGGGACCCCAAAGGTCGGTAAGCTGAGAGCCAATCCAGGCCTTCATTATTTGCCCAACTGCCTTGTAAGCCTCATTGCTTCCTGGGGCGTCATTCATGGATTTTATGTCATTCATTAGGCGATAAAGTAGATTCCAATAGGCGGAATTAGAGCCCATAT
>CAXBJE010000381.1:0-3776 GCA_963975525.1 uncultured Owenweeksia sp.
CGCAAGGACGATGATTTAGCCGATTATGGCTTAAATCCCGTAACCCTTGGTGGCGACACACTTACCTCTACTGACCTTATCCGCAGGCGCTGGCTAGACAATGATTTTTATGGAACCACCTACTCCTTAGAGTATAATACAAAGGGCTTTAATGCCACTTTGGGCGGTGCCTACAATTATTATGAAGGCGATCACTTTGGTGAAATCATTTGGGCGCGCTACAGTAGCGATAGCGAAATACGTGACCGCTATTATGATAATACCACCAAAAAGAATGACTTTAATATTTTTCTGAAACTGAATAAAACCTTTGGAAAACTTAATGCCTTTGCCGACTTGCAACACCGCGCGGTAAGCTATAACGCCCAAGGCATTGACAGCGACCGCAGAGCAATAGATATCTCCAAGAATTTCAATTTCTTCAATCCAAAGGTTGGGGTAAACTATCAGCTTAAGCCTAACCAAAGGGTTTTTGCTTCCGCGGGAGTTGCACAACGTGAGCCCGTACGTAGCGACTTTTTAGATGCTATTGCAGGAATGGAACCCAAAAGTGAATTTATGATTGACTACGAGGCGGGTTACGAGTTGCGCACCATTAGATCGTTTTTGAGCGCCAATCTTTTCTACATGGATTACAAAGATCAGCTGGTACTTACCGGCCAGGTTAACGATGTGGGCTCCCCTATCCGCACTAATGTGGATAAGAGTTACCGTGCGGGACTAGAAGTTGTAGGAAACTATAAAATTACCGATTGGTTTCAGGCGGGAGCCAATGCCGCACTTAGCCGCAACATCATAAAAAACTTTACCGATTACGTGGTAGATTATGACAACGGTGGCTACCAAACTACGGAGTATGATAGTCGTGATATTTCCTTTTCTCCCAATTTTATTGGAGGTATTGAACTAGGGTTTCTTCCTGTAAAAGGATTTATGGCCACTATAAACAGCAAATACGTAAGCCGCCAGTTTTTAGACAATACCGGCAGCAGCGAGCTTTTTGATTTTACCAGCAACGATAACGGCAAAACACTTGATGCCTACAGCATTACAGATTTAAGAATGGATTATATCCTTCCTGTAAAGTTTGCTGAAGAAGTGAAAATTCACTTATTGGTGGCCAACCTTTTTAACAAAGAGTATGAGCCAAACGGCTACACTTACAGCTATATCTACGGAGGAATGATTACTGAAAACTTTTATTTTCCAATGGCTGGTGTTAATATTCTTGCCGGTATAAAAGTGAGGTTTTAAAAGTAATACCAATAATTTTGGCCCGTGCCCTGAAGGTAAAATCTTCGGGGCACTTTATTTAAACTAACCCCATGAAAAAACGATTACTCACCCTAATGGCTTTGGCCAGTGCAACAGCCTTTGCCCAAACTGAAATGCTGGATACCGTTGTGGTTTCCGCCTCTCAATTCAATACCAGTTTACAATCTGCCAACCGCAATGTAATTATCCTTAAGGGAGATGAAATCAGTAATGCCCCGGTAGAAAGTGTGGCCGAATTACTTGATTTTGCCACTGGAGTAGATGCCCGCCAGCGTGGAGCTTTTGGCACCCAAACCGACCTCAGCATTAGAGGTGGTACTTATGAGCAAGTGCTTGTTTTAATCAATGGTGTGCGTATTGGCGACCCTCAAACAGGACATCACCTGATGAACCTGCCCATTCAAAAATCAGATATTGACCGTATAGAAATATTGCTGGGCGGTGGTTCCTATATTTTTGGAGGAAGTGCCTTTAGTGGGGCCATTAACATTATCACCAAAAAGGCCACCACCGACCATACGGTTGTCAACTTAAAATATGGCAGTTATAATACCTACCAGGCAGGTGTAACCCAAACCCTTGTCGGGGATAAGCACAACACCTCCCTATCCATAAACACAACGGCCTCGGATGGCTTTAAAACCAATACCGATTTTAACCACACCAATCTGTTTGGAAACAGCAGTATTAAAGCTGGTAAGCACGATTTGAATATTGCCGGGGGCTACACCTGGCAAGGCTTTGGAGCGCAAAACTTCTACTCTACCAACTTCCCAGAGCAGTATGAGAAAACCAGAACCCTGTTCACCAATATTGGCTTAAAAACAGACGGTAAAATAAAAGTTGACCGCCAGTTGTACTGGAGAAGAAACTGGGATGAATTTCAGCTTTACCGCGAGGAAGGCGAGGGATTTTACAATTACAACAACGGTCTTTTTATTAAGGGGAATGATACGGCCGCCAGCTGGTACAGAGGGCATAATTACCATCGCTCTGATGTGCTGGGTGGAAAGGTAGAAGCCATGTTTGAATCAAGGTTTGGCAAAACCTCTGTAGTGGGTGAATACCGCCATGAACGTATAGTGAGCAATAATCTGGGTGAAAGCCTTGAGGCCCCAATAAGCATAGATGGTAGCCGGGGTGCCTATACGTTGGGTGATGACAGAAACAACATCTCCGTGGCCATTGAGCAGTCCAAGCGATTGGGCAAATTTGAGTTATCGGGGGCATTGCTCGTTAACTACAACAGTTCGTACACCACCGACCTTTACCCCGCTGCCACAGTAGGCTACCGCATCAGCAACCGCCAAAAGCTATATGGCTCCTTCAACAAATCATTCAGGCTGCCCAGTTATACTGACCTGTCCTACAACCTCGGTGGGGCTATTGGCAGCAAGGATTTGAAACCTGAAGAATCATACAACTATGAAGTGGGCTATAAATATGTTGGTGATAAGTTGTTTGCCAACGTTAGCCTTTTTAGGAGAGAAGGCACCAACATTATAGACTGGGTACAGTTTTGCGACACCTGCAATTTGTTGGCAAGTAATATCTCTGAAGTAAATTTCAATGGTTTGGATGCCTCCCTTCGTTTGGCTCCAAATGCGGCAATGAAAGCTGTAAACATGGATTTTATTGAAATGGGCTATAGCTTCCTGATGACAGATGAGGAGGAATTCGACTATGAATCGCTTTACGTGTTTGATTACCTGCAAAACAAGTTCACGATGCGTGCTCAGCACACTTTTATTAAAAAGCTACACTGGAGCTACAGCCTCAGTTATCAGGATAGAAAAGGGCAGTATAATGATGCGGAAACCAAAACCTTAACGGATTACCCTGATGTGGTATTAATCAACAGCCGCATTAGCTATGACCTTACGCGCTTCTCGGTTTTTGTGGAAGGGCAAAACCTGCTCAACAAAAAATATTATGATAGAGGTAATGTAGAGCTGCCCGGTGCCTGGCTTTGGTGCGGGGTAAAGGTTAGTTTGTGAGTTCTGCTGCCACCGATTACCCCGGTTTAAGAGATTAAACATTCAAAACCTCCTTGCTGTGCAGGGAGGTTTTTTATTTACAACCACCCCAGGCCACTCCTTAAAAAAAGGAGGGGAGATCCTCCGAACTAAACTTTCTTTTTAGATAGCCACTTTATCCTTGAATGATAAGCGTAGCAAGTAGCTGTCTAAATACTAATATCTAACGTCTAAAATCTACCCCTTCAACTTCTCATTCCCATGATGCCTGTCGTGGTCGCGCTTGGCTTTTAGGTGCATTTTTTTATCAAAGGCGGCCTGTAGGTCGGTGTTGGTCTGGTTGGCCAGACAGAGGACCACAAATAGCACATCGGCCAGCTCCTCGCCCAAGTCTTTGGTTTTGTCGCTTTCCTTTTCGGATTGCTCTCCGTATCTGCGGGCAATGATGCGGGCCACTTCGCCTACCTCCTCCGTAAGCTGCGCCATATTGGTGAGTTCATTAAAATAACGGACCCCGTGGGTTTG
>CAXBJE010000382.1:0-3776 GCA_963975525.1 uncultured Owenweeksia sp.
ACATTACAGAGCGCTATGCCGTTTTGCTAAATTCGGATGTGGAAGTAACCGAAAACTGGCTGCAGCCCTTACTTCAGCAATTTGAGCAAAACCCAAATCTGGCGGCATTACAGCCAAAAATCAAAGACCTTAACAACCGTAAACGATTTGAATATGCCGGAGCGGCTGGGGGTTATATAGACACCCTTGGATACCCATTTTGCCGCGGACGCCTATTTGATGATTTGGAGGAAGACCACGGCCAATACGATTCGTATCAAAAAGTATTTTGGGCTTCTGGTGCCTGCCTTATGGTAGATCAGGAAAAGTATAAGATTGCCGGTGGCCTTGATGAGAGCCTGTTTGCCCACATGGAGGAAATTGACCTCTGCTGGCGGATGCAGCTCAGAGGCTTTGAAGTTGGGTGCGAACCCGCTTCTACCGTTTATCATTTAGGCGGAGGAACCCTCAACAAACTCTCCTCTAAAAAGACTTACCTCAACTTCAGGAACAGCCTTATCATAATGTTTTTGAACCTGCCCAGCAGTGAGGCTTTCGCCAAGATAATGGCGCGCCTGGTTTTGGATGGCGTTGCCGGCATTAAGTTTATCCTTGGTGGGAAGTTCTCCCATGTAGGTGCTATTCTTAAAGCACACTTTCACTTTTATGCCCGCTTTAACTCGCTGGCGCGAAAGAAGATTGGACAGCCCACAAAACCACTAAACCAATTGGAAGGCGTTTACAAAGGAAGTGTGGTAAAGGCCTTTTACTTGGGGAAGAAGAGGAAGTTTAGTGAGTTGATGAAGCAAAGATGAATTTTAATCACATTCGTCATATGAACAGTGAAAGGAAGGATTGGCATAGGTTGATTAAACAATGGTGCAGTAGGACGACAAAACCCAACAGAGGTTTAACGATTCCGTTTCTCATAGGTGCATCTGAAAAGTATGATATTAATTTGCTTTTAAGAGAAATTAGTCAAACCGAGTTAGAGGATAGAGTAGTTTTGCAGGAATGCCCAGACCTGAAAGAATACATCCTGTCTACATCACCAGTACCAGCTTCAATGGAACATTACGATAAGATAGATAATCTATATATAAATGATGATTACCTTTTTAAACTTGGTTCATTGGAGGCTATCATTAATACAATGGAAACCCTCTATACTACTACTTGTGAAGTTGGTAAATACTCAAAGCGGTCATATCCTAATATTTGGGAGCCCTTTACAGAAGAGGATAAAGCCTTCATTCGAGCAGTTTTCCCTGAAAGGTTGTGAATTCAAACTTCTAAAAGATTCAACGAGAATAACATTTACACTCGAAAACCAAACAATTCCTCCATGGGCTCATTTTAATGTGTACCGTTTTTGAAATTTTTGGTATATATCACGATATCGTAGTGCATTTTACATCGTATTACAAGCACATCTATTATGTTCCTCAAACAGGCTTTGCAATTTTAATTTGTTTAGCCCTTCATAACTTAATCTGCACTTTGATTAATTTTCCTATTCACTAAAAGATGCAAGCTTTCATAGTTTGCTTTCAGTTAAAGTAGAAAAATTAAACCGTGGTCGATTGATCATTAGATAGTGTTTAAACCACCGTAAAACAATAGCTTAATTCATTTCAATGTTTTTTGAGCCACAACGATATTTCCCACAATCCTATTTATTTTATAATTAAATGACGTGTATAGAGGGTGAGCAAATTCTTATTTTTGATTCTCCCACCCAATTCAAAAACAAAAGCGTGAAAGCAAATGTGTTTTATCATGGAACCTCTTTCCTATTCCTTGAATCCATAGTTAAACATGGTTTAGGTGGGATAAATCCAAATATTAAGTTTAAGAACTTGGAACTCCTCCAATATCTAAGCACTCAAGCCGAGAAGTACTTAAAGGAAAATCAGCACTACCAAAAGTATAGAGAATCCGTTTTAGCTATGGCAAATCAAACCGATTTAGAAATGCCATCGAAAAACAATGAAAACATCTTTCTAAATTATAGACACGATTGTATCTATGTCTCGTATTCAATTGAACGTGCCGCGATCTATGCATGTACTAATCGATATGGCAGTGAAATTCTTGAATATTGCATCAAACTATACAAACTTCTCAAAGAGCGCTTTATTGACTTCCAACTTCGAGATGACTTAAACCTTTTCGGCATAGAGAAATACTTAGATTATAAGCATAGACCCATTTTAATAGAAATTTCAGGAGTTAAAGACCATGAATTAGAAACAGAAAAGGGGTATGAGGCGGGCGAAGTGTTGTCTAATTTAAGGCAGCTGATACCCACCCTATCAAAAAAGGAAAAGTTCGAAAAATTACAATTTGTAAATTTTAGATTATTAAGAACTGTTCCAATCAATCGGCTAAAAGTGTATGAAATAGATTTTGAAAGCCATCCTCGCTATAAAGACTTTGAATGGACAATGACAAAAATTTCACTTTGAGAGTACTCACCAGCCAGCAACTCTTTGTGAATTTCAATGAGCCACTATCCAATTTTAATTGGTCAAAGAGTTTCTTTGCATCCAATGCGACTTCAACCTTTCATTTTGAACACCCCCTCCAACGCCAGCCTATACCCCTCCAACCCAAAGCCAGAGAGTACCCCGGCTGCATGTTTGGCGATATAGCTATGATGTCTAAAACTTTCACGGGCCTGCACATGGCTGATATGCACTTCAATCACCGGAACGGCAACAGCGGCCACCACATCACCAATAGCCACTGAGGTGTGGGTATAAGCTGCAGCATTTAAAATTATCCCGTCACACTCCGCTCCCATTTTTTGGATGGCGTTGACCAACTCCCCTTCTACATTGCTTTGAAAGTAGCTCACTTCAATATTGGCATATTCACTTCTCAGTTTTTCCAAATACTGCTCAAAGGTTTGGCTCCCGTAAATTTCGGGCTGGCGTGTGCCGAGCAGGTTTAAGTTGGGGCCGTTTATAATTGCGATGCGCATGGGGAGTATTTAGATTTTAGTAATTAGTATTTAGACAGCAGCAAATTATATCAAGTAACTCAATTAGTTGCCGTTATTGTCAGTACAATAATGATCTTGCTCTCGATTTTCCAGTGTCCTCTCCAATAGGCCCAATCCGGCATTCAAGAAATTAATTTTCAGGTTGAAATTTATCCTTAGGGAGATCGGGAAGCTCTCTCGGCTGAGCCGAGAAGGAGATCACCCGACCGAACTTGGGATAAATAAGAAACTGGATATTAATTTCTTGTAAGCCTTGACCTTTTGGTTCCTTTTGGGTCAAGCCAAAAGGAACACGAAAAGTATCACAGCCTACTGTTAGCAAATCTAATCAACAACAGCCTTTTGGCGCTAACCTTCTTACTTACTTTGAACCATTGCAAATTATCTGAATAAATGAACTGGGCCACTGCCATAAAAGATTTTAGTAACTATATGCGTCTGGAGCGTGCTATGGCCAAAAACACCGTTTCCTCCTATCAGCGGGATTTGAAAAAGGCAGCCCTGTATTTTGAAGAATCCAAACCCAATCCGTTAAAGCTTACGCTTAAAGATCTGGAGGGCTTTATTGCCGAAATGGCTGTAGAGGGTATAAGTGCCCGATCTCAGGCAAGGCTCATTTCCGCCCTTCGCTCCTTTTATAAATTCTTGACGCTGGAAGAGCTAATAACCATAGACCCCAGCGAATTACTGGAAAGCCCCAAAGTGGGCCGCAAACTACCGGACTTTCTTAGTCAGAAGGAAGTGGAGAAAATCATTGATGCCGTGGATATGGGTAAGGATGAAGGTCATC
>CAXBJE010000383.1:0-3744 GCA_963975525.1 uncultured Owenweeksia sp.
CAAGGTTCTTTTCCATATTAAGTCATACAAACGCTGTTGTTGCGATTCGCCAGTAATGGAATGCCTTCCCATTTCTGTTGGGCGGATGGCTTCGTGAGCCTCTTGTGCGCCTTTGCTCTTGGTAGCGTAGGTTCTGCGTTTAGCATACTCCTTCCCATAACTTTTATTTATTTCCTGATCAGCAGCATTCAGCGCATCATTACTAAGGTTTACCGAGTCAGTACGCATGTAGGTTATAAGTCCTGCTTCATAAAGCCTTTGGGCAACTTGCATGGTTTGAGCAACACTAAAGTATAGCTTACGCGATGCTTCCTGTTGTAGGGTAGAGGTTGTAAATGGCCCTGCCGGAGATTTTTTAGCCGGCTTGGTTTCAATATCCGCTATATTAAAGGAGTGTGCTTTACACTTCTCTAAAAACTCACGGGCCTCTTTTTCGGTGTCAAACTTTTTATTCAGTTCGGCTTTAAATGATTTGCCATCCTGATTTTTGAATTCGCCAACTACCCTGTAATATGCTTTTGATTCAAACGCCTGAATTTCGCGTTCGCGCTCCACAATTAATCGTACCGCAACAGATTGCACGCGGCCCGCTGATAAACCTGCTCTTACTTTTTTCCAAAGTACAGGCGAGAGTTCATAGCCCACCAAACGATCTAATATTCTGCGGGCCTGTTGGGCATCCACCAAGTTTTGATCGATTTTTCTTGGGTTTTGGATGGCCTTTTCAATGGCACTCTTTGTAATCTCGTGGAAAACAATGCGGTTTGTAGTAACCGGGTTTAGGCCTAAAGCCTCCGCCAGATGCCATGCAATGGCTTCTCCCTCGCGGTCCTCATCCGATGCCAGCCAAACAGTATCTGCTTTCTTAGTAAGGGCTTTTAGTTTTTTTACAACCTCCTTTTTATCGCTTGATATGGCGTAGGTTGGTTCGTAGTTGTTGGCAACATCAATTCCCATATCCTTCTTTACCAAATCGCGAATATGGCCATAGCTTGATTCTACCTGAAAATCTTTTCCCAGATACTTTTCTATGGTTTTTGCCTTAGCGGGGGACTCAACAATAACTAAATTCTTTGGCATATATGAACTGTTTGTTTTGGGCGTTTTGGTGGGGCAAAGTAAATCAAATGTTTTTTCTGTTGGTATTAATTTGAACAAGAGCATTTTAGAAAACGTCTGCCAAACTGGCACGGCCCCATTGGGAATTGTACTTTTGCACTCCTTTTATATATAGCATTTATGCACAATACAGAGACTAAAGAAATGATGGAAGAAAATCGTCAGGGGGAAGCCTTGGTGGTTGAACGTGAGCATGCTACTAAGAAGCTGTACATAGAGAGTTATGGCTGCCAGATGAATTTTTCGGATAGTGAAATTGTGGCCTCCATACTCACCAAAGAAGGTTACGGAACCACTAGAAATGTGGAAGAAGCAGACCTTGTTTTGTTAAATACTTGTTCCATTCGCGATAAAGCAGAGCAGACGGTACGTCACCGCTTGACCAATTTTCATAAAATGAAGGCCAATAATCCTGAAATGAAAATTGGGGTTTTGGGCTGTATGGCCGAACGCCTTAAAAGCCAGTTGCTTGATGAGGAAAAGTTGGTGGATATGGTGGTTGGCCCGGATGCCTACCGGGATTTACCAAATCTTGTAAAAGAAATTGATTCGGGTAGAAAAGCCGTAAACGTTCTTCTTTCTAAAGAAGAAACTTATGGCGATGTAAGCCCCGTAAGATTAGGGCAAAACGGAGTTACGGCATTTGTATCCATTACACGCGGTTGTGATAATATGTGCACATTTTGTGTGGTGCCCTTTACCCGTGGCCGCGAAAGAAGCCGAAATCCACAAACCATATTGGAGGAAGTACGCGATTTGGATAGTAAGGGCTACAAGGAAATTACTTTGCTTGGGCAGAATGTGGACTCCTACTTATGGTACGGTGGCGGCTTAAAAAAGGATTTTGATAAAGCCAGTGAAGGTGCCAGAGCTTCTGCTGTTGATTTTGCACAATTACTCGCGTTGGTTGCCGAGGCAGTACCGGGTATGCGAATTCGTTTTAGTACTTCTAACCCTCAGGATATGAGTGATGATGTGCTTCACGCGATAGCGAAGTATGATAACATTTGTAAGTACATACACTTGCCTGTCCAATCCGGCAGTAGCCGAATTTTGAAGCTTATGAACCGTGGCCACAACCGTGAAGAGTACATGGCTTTGGTGGATAGGATAAAGACAATTATTCCGGGTTGTGGTATTTCGCAAGACATTATTACAGGTTTCCCAACCGAGACTGAAGAAGACCATCAGGACACGTTGAGCCTGATGGAGTACGTGGGCTATGACTATGGTTATATGTTCTTTTATTCCGAAAGGCCCAATACCTATGCGGAAAGGAAGATGGAAGACGACATCCCTATGGAGGTGAAAAAGCGCAGGTTGAATGAAATTATTCAGGTGCAACGGAGGCTATCTGCGGAAAGCAACCAAAAGCATCTGGGAAAAGTGGAAGAGGTTTTGATAGAAGGCACTTCCAAGAAATCGGATACCGAATGGTATGGAAGAACAACCTACAATCACGTAGTGGTTTTCCCGAAAGGTGATGAAAAGCCCGGTGATTTTGTGAACGTGAAAATTGAAGATTGTACAACGGCAACTCTGCTGGGTACAAGAGTAATTTAATATTGAAATGAAGAAAACATTTGCATTACTACTCTTAATGGTCTCTTCTGTGAGTATGATGGCTCAGGAGAAAGTTGGCGACCGCTGGGTAGATAACAATCTTTCTTTTGAGGTGGTAAACCAGTCTATTAAAAAGGATGGAAAGTTGACCATTTGTGTTTTTGATACCACTCGAAATTCATGTATTGAAAACCTACAGACTGGTTTTGAGTTAAAGGTATATGATGCATCTGGTAACATGATTTGGGAAGGAATTGGTAGCGGAAGAACTAAACAGGTTACACTGCCAAAGCCATTGCCCAAGGCCAGCTACATTACCATTAAGGCATTTAAGCCTTACGTAACCAACAAGCGTACTGGCAACTTGATACATCAGGATAAACCAATCCAATCAAAGCATACATTATAATGAGTGGCCTTAACGAAATAAAACAGCGCTTTGGAATTATAGGTGCTTCAGCATTGTCTTTTGGGCTTAATACAGAGTCTAAAACCTCCTCTTCTACATTGCTTGAGTCAATACCTAAATCTTCAGACGAACCAATACCTAGATCTTCAGAAAAATCTACTCCTAATAGTTCTTCAGCTTCTTCCATTGATATAACTTGGAGCCCACCTTCTAGCTCTTGTCCTGTAGGTTTTGCTCCTGCTTGTTTATCTGTTTTGTCGGGCGTTGGCGTATCGTCTCCAATATCTTTTGGGCTAACACGTTCGCGTGAAGATTCCTGGGCGTCTTGTTTAACTTCCTCTTCAGTTCTAGCGGCAACAGTCGCATCAGATTGCGCTCCGTAAGTATCTTCTTCATATTCATTTATATAAGCGTTAATTTTATTTTTAACGTAGTTATCAATAAACACATCTCTAGCTTTTAGTATTTGTGCTATTTTTTTAGGAGATCTTAATTTATTTAAATTTTTATTGTAAACTGTTATTACAGGAGCTTGTACAGTATCTCCTTCTCCTTGATTTCTTTGGTAAGCTGTTGTGTATTTTTCCTCTACAGAATCTTCTATTATATATGTTTCTCCTTGAAAATCAAATTCCATTAAACCTTCATCAAGG
>CAXBJE010000384.1:0-3737 GCA_963975525.1 uncultured Owenweeksia sp.
GGCCTAAAGCTCATTTTAGAGGCATATATCTGTTCTGATAAAATTCTCCTCTCTTTCAACTCATTCGCTTGTTCGGCCAGCAATTCAATTTGCTTTTTTATTTGATTGAGCTGCATCTCAGTCTGCTGCTCCATGGCCGAGAGAGACTTACTCCTAATAACACCTTGCTTGGTTGGTTTTATCACAGCACTGCCCACGGTATGGGCATAAGGCAATAATCCCGGGTTTTCGGCAACCTTATCAGGATCAATGGGATTCACAAAATCCTTGTGTTTGTTGGAGTCGTTTTTCATTTATTCAAAGGTATGGAGCCGCAACCATTGGCCAAAGTGAGTTGCTTTTATATATAAATCAGTCCCTCTTCTTTTAAGCCATATACCTTACCCTCGCCTTGTGCATGGTTTAAGGCCGACATCAACGCTAGTAAAGCGTCCAAATGATGCCAGGTAGTAATCTCATTTTTTGGTAACTGTATAGAAGTACTAAAATGGCTGACTATTTCGTCACGGCAATCTTTTAGTGCCAGTACGCTTCCTTTATATCCTTTGGTTTTAAGGTTAAAGTGAGTGGCTAAAATGCGAGGGTAAGTTTCAAAAATCTCAATACTTTTTTTTTCTAGAGTTGTTTTTAACTCTATTGCTCTCGCAGCAAAGCCTCCTAAAAACATGGGCGACATAGCTCCTAAGTCGAGGTCGGCCTGGCGGAAGTGAAAATCGTTACAGCCCTTAACCTTTGTGTAAACTCCGGGAAGCGTTAGGGGCGCATCAATAAATATCTTATTTGGGGAAAAATAATCTGCGGCATTAAGAATGAAGGCGTCCGCATCAACACCCTTATCCACATCCAAAAAGAAAATCTTCATTTTTTGGAAAATGGCAATTACCGTGTTTCCGGTAAGTTTGCTGCCGTAGTCTATGCCAAATAACGTTTCACCCATTGCTCAAATTTACATTGGTAAACAAAGCTTCAATTTTGCGCTGGCGGTAGGCAAATATGGCATTTAGCTTTTTCCTTACTACAGGTTTATTAATTAACCTGCCTAAGGCCCCCAGGGGAATTTTGTAGTAGAGTATATCCCTAAGTTCTACACCGGTTTCGGTTTCTTTAAAGTGATGTTCATGATGCCAGTATTTATACGGACCCTCAATTTGCTCATCAATAAAGTATTGGTGATGTTTTATTTCCGTGATTTCTGATGTCCAGTTTAGCCTTAATCCCTTAAAAGGGGAAACTTTATAGCGAACAAGCATGCCCTCGTACATTAATTCCGGGACCTTATCCAATATTGAAAAACCCATTTCGTTTGGCGTTATGGTAGCCAGATTAGCAGGATTGCTAAAAAAGTCCCAAGCCTCCTTTAGGGATATTTCAACGTGTTGTGTCATTTCAAGTCTGTACAATTCAAGTTGTTTTACTAATGTATTGAACATAAAAAAGGGGCTTATGTTCTTTGTCTACAAACTTTAAATACGATTAGTAGATTCCTCTAATTACTGAAAACAGGCCACTAAGTTTGGAATTAGCTGTAGTTAACGTTGCAACATTAGTAAAAAGCGGAAATAGAAAGCAACCTATTCGACAAATTGTAGGGCTTGTGTGTTTAATTGCGAGTGAATAGGTTACAAAAAATCCACATCCTAATTATTTACCTCAAATTTGGGTTTTAAAACATTCCCAAAATCCCATGAAAGAATTATTGGCGGCCCTTGTCCTTTTGAGCTCTACCCTTGTTTTTGCTCAAACCCAGCTTAGGTATAACCAAAACCAAACCCCAACTTATGATGAGGTAATAGCCATTTATAAAGATTTAGGAGCTAAATATGAAAAGGCACAATTCCTAACCATGGGAAGTACCGATAGTGGCCGTGACTTGCACTTGTTCCTTATTGGAGCTAAATCTGTGAATGATAACACAACAATTGAGGAGGCGGTGGCAGGCAAGGCTGTGGTATTAATCAATAATGGGATACACCCTGGCGAGAGTTGTGGTATTGATGCTTCCATTGAGTTTGCAGAAGGCGTTTTAAAAAATGGAAACCTCAATAATGTGGTTTATGCCATCATTCCGGTTTACAATATTGGCGGTAGCCTGAATAGGGGAACGCATTCACGCGCCAACCAACTGGGACCTGAACAACATGGCTTTCGCGGAAATGCCCGTAATCTGGATCTTAATCGGGATTTTATAAAGGCCGATTCCAAAAACACCAAGAGTTTCTACCAAATATTTCAAGCACTTCAACCCCACATTTTTATCGATACCCATACTTCCAACGGTGCCGACTATCAGTACACTATGACCTTAATAAGCACCCAAAAGGATAAGCTGAACCCTGTGCTGAGCAAGCTAATGACAAGCGAAATGGAGCCGTTTCTATTTAAGAATATGGAGAAGGCAGGATGGGAAATGACGCCTTATGTAAACGTATTTGGATACACCCCTGAAAAAGGTTTTGATGCTTTTTTGGAAACACCCAGATATGCCAGTGGCTATACGGCCTTGTTCAATACAATAGGTTTTATCACCGAAACCCACATGTTGAAGCCTTATAAGGATAGAGTGAAGAGCACCTTGGCCTTTTTGAATTTAATGGCCAAGTACTCGGAAGCAAACCATGAAAAATTGATTGCCGCCAAAAATGAGGCTACAAAGTGGGATAAGGCCCGGAAAAGTTTTGATTTAAACTGGACTATAGATACTGCTGCAGTCATAAAACTTAAATTTAAAGGTTACGAGTATGAATACCTGCCCAGTAATATTGGCGACTATCAACGATTGAAATATCTGGCAGATAAGCCCAAAACCTACACCGTAAACTATCGGGATACCTATAAAGCTACTGACAGTGCGGCTGTTCCCAGGTACTTTGTAATACCACAGGCATGGACCGAAGTGATAGAAAACCTTGAGGATAATTACGTGGAAATGACCCGATTGGGTAGGGATACACTTTTAGAGGTAAGTAGTTACTACGTTAAGGATGCGGAATTTGCCTCGGCACTACCTTACGAGGGCCACTTCCCGCTAAGGAAAATGAGATTGGAAAAAGAGGCACAGCAACGAAAATTCTTAAAGGGAGATTACCTGATTTCCACAAGCCAAAATAGCATCAGGTTTATAATGGCTGTTTTGGAGCCCAATGCGGTGGATAGTTATTTGAGGTGGAATTACTTTGATGAAATCTTTCAACAGAAAGAATACTTTTCGGCTTATGTGTTTGAAGATACTGCGGAGAAACTTCTTGCTGATAATCCTGACTTAAGAAAGAGTTTTGAAGAATGGAAGTCTGCCAATCCTGAGGCTGCAAAAAATGTGTATGCTGCCCTCTTCTTTATCTATCAGCACAGCCCGTATTACGAAAAAGAGCATTTACGCTATCCGGTAGCCCGAATAGAATAAATGCTCCCTAATTTTTAAGCAAGTAGCTTCTACATGCTGTCCCACATGGCTGCCCACTTCACCTCGCTGGGAGTAATGGACATTACAGGGATTTCTGAGTGATAAATCATCGCCTGAACATCTGTTCCAAGGAAGTAATCTGAAAGGTCTCTGTCTTTATCATCTTCAGTAATGATTAGCAAATCACCATCGTTTTCGTAAGCGTAATTCAGAGTATTTCGAACAATGCCTTTATGTTCTGTAGGAATCAACAATTCAGAAGTACAGGTTACACCGTGGTCATTCACAAATTTTTCAACTTGCTTTATGTTGGCTCTAAGTTTCTTCTCCTGGTCTT